>JALZIO010000057.1 GCA_030860245.1 Actinomycetota bacterium
CGATGAGAGCTCGATTCTCCTTTGCCCCAACGCAGTTGATATCGGCCGAATGCAGCGCCTCGCTGCCGAGCCGAATGTGGCGTTTCCTAGAGAGGCGGACATTCGCGTGGTCGCAGTTGCCCGACTCGTTCCGCAGAAGGCTCTGGACGTTCTCATTCAAGCACTGTCGGAGCTCCCGACGGAAGCGGCTTCGTGGGAGTGCTTCCTGCTGGGAGAAGGACCGCTCGAGAAGGAGCTGAAGGCTCAAGCAACCGAGCTGGGAGTCGCGGACCGGATCAGGTTTGTGGGTGTTTCGGAGAACCCTGCCGCATGGATCGAGAGCGCAGACATCTTTGTACTGCCTTCCGCTTGGGAGCCATTCGGCATCGTCTTGCTCGAGGCGATGTCCTTGGGAATTGCGGTAATCACCTCCGATTCCGACGGCGCTCGCGAAGTGGTCACGGACGAGAAGGATGCGTTGGTCTTTCCCACCGGAGATGTAGAGGCACTGAAGGATCGCCTGCTGGAGCTTTCGCGTGATGGGAGCAGACGGTCTCAACTGGGCGAAAATGCTCGGCAAACGGCAACAAGGTACGACTCAGAGTCCGTGGCTGCGACCTTCGGAAGCGTCATTTCTTCGATAGTGGCGACCGCGCAGGATAGGCACCGAGTGATGGACGGTTTGCGAGATACAGGGCTCTGGAAAAGAGCAAAAGGCAAACTATGGGATACGTACTTCTGGGACGTTGGAATCTGGCCTCTAAAGGCAAAGCAGCGACGTGAATGGATTAGGAGGGGGCGCCCCAAGAAGGTTCCGCATCTCGAGAAGGAGAAGGTGGTCCGGGCGCACGCTCGATCGTTTGGTACCGGAGTCCTTGTCGAGACCGGCACGTTTCACGGCGAGATGGTTTCGGCAATGCGTAAGAGATTCGAGCAGATCTACTCGATCGAGTTACATCCTGAACTGCACCAAAAGGCCACACAGCGGTTCCACCGTTTCTCTCATATCCAGATCCTTAAGGGCGACAGTGCTCAGCTCCTGCCTGAGATCGCAGCCGAGATCGAAGAGTCGTGCCTCTTCTGGCTTGATGCTCACTACAGTGGCGGCATCACCGCCAGGGGAGGAATCGACACACCGATATCGGCAGAGCTCCAGACGGTCCTCGGACGTCGACAGTCGGATGTTGTCTTGATCGACGACTCTTTCGACTTCAACGGAAGCAGCGGGTACCCGACGCTTGCGGAGCTGGAGAACGCGGTCAAGGCCGCACGCCCCGATTATGACTTCACGGTTTCCGACTACATCATCCGGATCACGCCGAGCGCTGGTAACGAAGTGCACTAGCGAGTTTCGATTCATTCGACGTGCTGGAGTCGAAGCGTCATAGCTTCGGTCTCGTCGAGGTTGTTAAGCTCGCGAGCATGCTGTTGGGGCACGAGCACTTCTATCCGGTGTTCATGAGAGCGGTTGAGAGGGTCGCCGAGTCGGGACGAGTGCTCGATGTAGGCACGACGCACAAGTTTCGCAAAGAGATCGAGCCCTTCACAGGTCTATTTCGCGACTATATAGCCGTCGACTTCCATGCGAGTCCTGCATACGCGGATCTCAACGTGGACATCGACGCCGACATTCGTCAGTTGCCCCTTCGAAGCGAGAGCTTTGACGGAGTTCTCTGTATCGAGGTCTTAGAGCACGTGCCCGACCCTTCGCGCGCCGTTTCGGAATTGCATCGCGTCTTGCAACCCGGTGGAGTGATGCTTCTAACCGTGCCGTTCATGCTGGGATACCACGGCAAGATCGGCGACTACGATGACTTCTTCCGGTACACAGACGATGGCTTGTACCTCCTATTGCACGAGTTCAAGAATGTTCGGGTTGAGCCCAGAGGTGGGCTGGTCTATCGGGTACTTGTGACGCTGGTGCCAGACCGCTTGAGCAACCGCATGTTCCGGAGTCCTGTGGCGATGAGATTGATAAACGCGTTCGACAAACGCCGTGCAACACGCAGCCCCGCCGGGTGGATCGTTTTCGCACAAAAATAACTGCACGGAAGTCTTGGTTTCGGACGGACGATGCGTAGCCTCTAGGAACCGGGCGATTCATAAGAAGCTCTCCGCACCAGAGTGTCATGAAGCACTGCGGAAGTGCCGCCGGTCGGGTGTCGGCGGTGTTGTGGGTATTCCTCTCTTCAGAAGGGCAACATAGGTGGGAGCGAGGAGGTTCGGGAGCTTCTCGATCAACCACTTCGCGGGACCGAATCCTCGCCTCGGGCCCACCAGCGCCGCCTCCGCAGAGAGCCTGAACCCTTCGATCGGCGCTCGTACTGAGCAGAAGTCCTGAGCTTCCTCGAAGGAAAGGACCCAGCGATGTCGATCCTTCACGGGCTCAGCCGGAAGACCATACTTTTTTCCTATGGGATGGCCGCGCAGAAACCTCCATCGGAGTTCGAGCACGTAGATGTTCGGAAGGCTGAGGACAACACACTTGCTCGCAACCCTGCAAATCTCGGCGAATGCCCGATGGATCTCATTCGTGTGCTCCAGTACATCCAAGGCGATCACAGTGTCGAATGATGCATCGAGGAAGGGCAATCCGTGCTCCGCATTCGCGATGATGTCTGCAGGAGATTGCAGATCCAGTGCAAAGTAATGGCAGGGACGGTCCTCGATGGCCTGTTGCAAGCTGCCCGACCGTGCACCCACGTCTAGAACGAGGCCAGAGAAGGCACTGGGAAACGCGCTGACGACACCTTGGAACTTACCGAGCTCATCACGCCGGGGTGCGACGACAGTGTCCATGTCACCTCATAGTCCTTCATCAGCCCTGTCTCTATTTCATCCTAGGCGGCAAGGTTGGGAGCGGGGGGATTCAGAACTCGAGGTTCGAACTACCGCTGTTACGTGAACTGCTGGATAGCGCGACCCGCCCATTCTGGTAGCTAGTCGGCCAACAGGCGCGCATACTCTTCCAAGACAACTTCGAAGATCCTTCGTTCATCGAAGTTTTCGAGAGCATGAGACCTGGCCTGCCGTCCGATTCTTGATGAGAGCTCACGGTCTTCGACTAGCTGCATAATCGCCTTGCTCAGCGCCAAAGGGTCGGCGGTGGGAACCAAGAACCCGGTGTAATTCGGAACAACTACCTCCCGGCAGCCTCTGATGTCAGTGACGATCGCAGGCTTCTCCATCGCAGAGGCCTCCATCACACAGCGCGGCATGCCCTCCCGATAAGAGGGCAGAACCAGAACGTCCATGAGCTCGTACATGATGGGCATGTCATCTCTCATGCCGGCGAACCGAAAGCCGTCCCCTACCCCGTACTCGCGCACAA
>JALZIO010000067.1 GCA_030860245.1 Actinomycetota bacterium
CCCTTCGCTGCTTCAGGCGCAGGAGGACGCCGTGTTGGAAGGCGACGAGCTGGTCCACGCCGACGTGCGCAGCGACAACCTCTGCTTTATGGGCCCGCGGACGGTCCTGGTGGACTGGAACTGGGCCGCAAGGGGCAACGGGAGCTTCGATGCAGCAGCGTGGGCCTCGAGCCTGGGCGCCGAAGGCGGTCCGCCGCCGGCCGAGGTCCTCCCGGATGAACCGGAGCTTGCTGCAATGTTGTGTGGCTACTTCGCATCCAGGGCGGGACTCGAACCGCCGAGCCCGGGATCGCTCGTGAGAGAGATCCAGCTCATCCAGCTTCGGGCGGCGCTGCCCTGGGCCGGCGATCTCCTGGTGCTCCCGCCTCCCTAACCCTTCGCTCCGCTGAGGGCGAGGCCCCAACTGGGTATCTCAGCGGCCGGCCTTACGGCTGCTCCGGCGGCTGCAACAGCGAGAACACGGCCCCCTGTGGGTCGGCCAGGGTTGCGTACCGGCCGACCTTCGGGATGTCCATCGGGGGGACAATGATGCGCCCGCCGAGCTCCTCGGCCCGGGACACAGTTGGGTCGATATCGTCGATCGCGAAGCAAACCGACCAGTTGGGCGGGACGTCCCGCATGTCCTCGCCCAGGCGGAACAGCCCCCCGGCGGTCTGGTCCCCCCTCGTGAAGACCGTGTAGGGATCGCCCGTGTCCATGTCGCCCATATCCATACTTTCTGTGCCCCAGCCAAACAGCTTGGTGTAGAAGCGTTTCGCCGCTTCGATGTCGCGCGTCAGGAGCTCGATCCAGGTGAGCGAGCCGGGTTCGTCGCGAATGCCTGCACCGATGTGGTTGCGGGGCTCCCACAACATCACCACCCCGCCGCTGGGGTCTTGCACCGCGGCCATGCGCCCGGAGTCCATGACGTCGGCCGGCTCCATCATGACGTTGCCTCCGAGGTCGGCCGCGGACTTGGCGCATGCATCGACATCGTCCACGGTCACGTAGGAATTCCAGTGAGGCGGGATGCCCTCGAACTGGGGCCCCATCCCCGACAGCGCGGCCACGTCCCTACCCCTCAACCTGAACATGGTGTAGACGCCCATGTCGCCGGCCGGCATGTCCTCGAGTTCCCAACCGAACAACTCTGTGTAGAAGCGCTTGCCCGACTCTGCGTCGGTCGTCTGAAGGTCGACCCAGGAGAAGCTCCCAGGCTCGTACTTGTCAACTTCGGTCATCGCCGTCCTCCCCGTTCGCCGTGCCGGCCCGCATGAAGGGTAATGCCTGTACCAGGTCGGATGAGTGTTGAGTGTCAAGTGTTCACATCTCTGACGCAGTCGGGCCTAGATGAGGGCGCTTGCCCCCGAGCGGCGGGGGTCGTGGGCCGCATCGACCGATCCGTCCACCGACACCGAGGCCGCCTGGACCGCCCCGAAATACATATGGCGGTCGTCGTAAGGCCGCAGGACATAGTCGAGGGCATCGCCCGGCAGGCCCGGCTCGTAAGACAACGTTGGCCCCTCCGGCCGGGTCGGATCGAGGTGGGCGCGCGGCCCCGCAACCGCGTCTGCGAGGGGCTCGCCGTCGATCGCCAACCGCATGAGCGTCTGGGTGATGGCGCCCACGATGCGGCTCGCCCCGGGGGAGCCGAGCCCGACCGTACGGTCCGGGCCCGTTGCGATCGTCGGGGTCATGTTGGAGTGGATGCGCGCACCCGGGGGGCTTCGGTGGACGCCGAGAGGATTGAGCTCTTCCTCTCCCAATGAGTTGTTGAGCGGGATCCCGTGCACGACGAGCCCCGATCCGTAGCCTATGGATTCCGTGATCGAGCACACGTACCCGTCGGAGTCGGCCGCCGACATGTGGGTTGTCGACGGAGAACCCATGCCGCTCGCTGCTTCGGCCCACGCGTTGGCGACATCGGCCGGATCACGGTAGCGCTCGCTGCGGTAGTCGAGGGCCGTGCGTTCGCTCCTCACCAGTGAGCGCAGCCGCTCCACCGCATCGCCGGGCGCGCCGCTCATGAGCGCCAGCATGTGGGCAAGCACGACTCCGCCCACCGCGGGGGGCGGGTTAGTGGCCACACACCACCCCCACGCCTGGGCCGCGATGGGAGCACGGACCTGCGCGCGATACTCCGCGAGGTCGACCGCCCCCAGAAACCCACTCCCGGCCGCCACCGCAGATTCGATCTTGCGAGCGAGGCCGTCGCGGTAGAAGACGTCCGGGCCCTCCTTGGCCACCTGCTCGAGAGCTTCTGCGAGCTCCGCCTGGACGAACGGCTCCCCCTCGCGCAAAGGCCTGTACCCCTCGTCGGCCCCTGTTCCCGAACCGAACAGCCTGCGCGCGCCCGGGTGCAGGTACCAGATCCGGTTCCACGTCACCGAGAGGTAGTACGCAGAAGTCTTCGGAAAGGGAAGGCCCGAGCGCGCCGCCCCGATGGCCCTTTCGAACAGCGCCGCCCACTCGATGCGCCCGTGGCGCCTCCAGGCTTCGTAGACCGCAGCGAGCACCCCCGGCACGCCCACAGACCCGGCGCCCACACCCATGTGGATGCCATCTGCATAGTCCGGCAGGTATATCCGGCTGATCCCCTGCCCC
>JALZIO010000076.1 GCA_030860245.1 Actinomycetota bacterium
GGGGCAGGCGATCCTGGCGCAGAAGGGCTGGGGGGTCTTCCTAGTTATATGCCTGATGGGGATCGGAATAATCCTGGCGATCGTGGCGATGGAGCAGGGTCAACGACGAATTCCTGTCCAGTACGCAAAGCGGGTGGTAGGCCGGCAGATGTACGCAGGGAGCTCGACCTACATCCCGCTCAAGGTCAATCAGGCCGGCGTCATCCCGATCATCTTTGCGTCCAGTGTGCTCTACATCCCTTCGCTGCTCCAAAACGTCATCCAAAACCAGGCCATCCAGAACTTCATCTCCAATTACCTGGTCAACTCATCGAGCATCCTGTACATGATTCTCTACGGCTCCATGGTCGTCTTCTTCGCTTACTTCTATACGGCGATCTCGTTCAACCCCACCGATGTGGCCGACAACATGAAGAAGTACGGCGGTTTCATCCCAGGGATCCGCCCGGGCCGGCAGACGGCGGAGTATCTCGACCGTATCCTCACCCGGATCACGCTGCCGGGCGCGCTGTTCATAGCCGCGATCGCACTGCTCCCATCGGTCTTTACGGCAACGCAGAACATCAGCGCGCTGCCCTTTGGAGGGACATCGATACTGATCACCGTCGGAGTGACGCTCGAGACCATGAAGCAGATCGAGTCGCAGCTCACGATGCGGCACTACGAAGGCTTCCTCAAGTAGGTGAGGCACAAGTGCGGTTGGTGATCTTCGGACCGCAGGGGGCGGGGAAGGGCACCCAGGGAAGCCTCATATCGGAGGAGTGGGGTATCCCTGCGATCTCCACAGGCGACATCTTCCGCTGGAAGATTGCACAGCACACCGAGCTCGGCCGGGACGTCAAGGAATATGTCGACAACGGCGACCTCGTCCCCGATCGACTGACGATTCGCCTGGTTCGGGATCGGCTCGCTCAGGAAGACACGTCATCGGGCTGGCTGCTCGATGGTTTTCCGCGCAACATCGGTCAGGCGGAAGCGCTCGAACGGCTCACAGCGGACCTGGGTGCCGAGCTTGAGGCAGCGCTTCTCCTTGAGATTCCCGAGGAGGTGTCCCTGCACCGGATCTTGGGGCGCACGGTGTGTTCGGGGTGCGGCCGGAACTACCACGTCGACGTGCCTCCCGAGGAGGATTCGATCTGCGATCTTTGTGGGGGCGAGGTCGTCGAGCGCAGCGATGACAACGACAAGGAAGCCATCCGAAGGAGACTGAGGACCTATTACGATGAGACGGCACCTCTGGCCGACTTCTACGAGGAGCGCGGCCTCCTTCGCCGGATCGACGGCAAGGGTTCTCCGGATGCCATTTTCGAGCGAGTCAAGCGAGACCTCCAAAGGGTGATTCACCGATGATCTATAAGAAGTCCAGCGAGGAGATCGCAATCATGCGGCGAGGCGGGGCCATTCTCGTCAACACGCTCAACCGCCTCGAAGAAGCATTGCGACCGGGCATCACGACGGGCGAGCTCGACGCCATTGCCGAGAGGTCGATAACGTCGCAGAGCGCCAAGCCTTCATTCAAGGGCTACAGGGGCTTTCCCGCTTCTATCTGCACTTCGCCGAACCAGGTCATCGTTCACGGGATCCCGGGCCCCCTGGTGCTCGAAGAGGGTGACATCGTGTCCCTCGACGTCGGTGTCCTGTACGGGGGCATGCATGTGGATTCGGCGTGGACCTTTCCGGTGGGTCAGGTGGATCCCGACAAGGTCGCACTGTTGAGGGCGAGCGAGGCGGCCCTCGAGGCGGCGATAACACAGTGCCGGGCCGGAGCGCGCCTGGGTGACGTGGGGCACGCAGTGGAGCAGGTCGCCGAGGCGGCCGGCTTCTCCGTCGTGCGCGAGTACGTCGGACACGGGGTGGGGCGTTCCCTGCATGAGGACCCACAAATCCCCAACTACGGTCCTGCGGGCCGCAGGGAGGTGCTCGGGGCCGGCATGACGCTCGCGATCGAGCCCATGATCAATGCTTGGGGGGCGGCGACTCTGGCATTGGATGACGGCTGGACGGTGGTTACGGCCGATGGGGCGCCTTCGGCCCATTTCGAGCACACGGTCGCGATCCTGACCGAGGGCCATGAGGTTCTCACCAGCCGTACCCACGCGCGGCCGCCGGTCGCAATCGGCGCCTCTTGACCCACCCCTCGTCCTATGGTTACGGTGCGATTCCCGGTTTGGGCCGGACGTCCCGTTATAGGCGCTCGACCTGCACAAACGCGTCTGCTATCCTTGGGCGTCGGCCCGCTCCCCAGAGTTATTGCCAGGTTTCTTCTCCGCGGGATCGGCTGGCCAAGGAACCGTCTAGACAGGAAAGCTGCGCGTGGCGAAGAACAAAGACAAGACCTCACAGAAGGAAGAGGGCATACAGGTGGAGGGCGCCGTCATCGAGCCGCTCCCTAACGCGATGTTCCGGGTCGAGCTGGACAACGGCCACCGGGTGCTGGCTCATATCTCGGGAAAGATGCGCATGCACTACATCCGGATACTTCCCGGCGATCGCGTCCTCGTCGAGCTGTCTCCATACGACCTGAGTCGCGGCCGAGTGGTTTACCGCTACAAGTAGAGGTGGGGCCGAGATGAAGGTGCGTCCAAGCGTCAAGCGAATATGCGACAAGTGCAAGATCATCAGGCGTCATGGCACGGTGATGGTGATTTGCTCGAACCCCAGACACAAGCAACGTCAAGGATAAGGGGGCCAGTTGGCACGTATTGCGGGAGTTGACCTTCCAAGGGATAAGCGTCTGAACATTGGTCTCACCTATATCTATGGCATCGGTGACACGAAAGCCATGGATATCTGCAGGGGTACCTCCGTCAATCCGGCACACCCGTGCGGGATCTGACAGATGAAGAAGTTGTCCGCATTAGGGAGTGGATTGGCAACAATCTCAGCGTCGAAGGAGACCTTCGTCGTGAGGTCAACCAGCACATAAAGCGGAAGATCGAGATCGGGTCCTATCAGGGACTGCGCCACCGGCGCGGCTTGCCGGTTCACGGGCAGCGGACCCATACGAATGCGCGTACTCGCAAAGGACCGAAGAAGGCCGTAGCCGGCAAGAAGAAGACCAAGAAGTAGCTAGGGGGCAGAAGAGATTTGGCACCTCCCAAGAAGACCACAAGGAAGACTCGGCGGCGTGAGAAGAAAAACGTCGTCCACGGGGTCGCCCATATCAAGTCGACGTTCAACAACACCGTCATCTCTATAACGGACCTGGAAGGCAACGTTCTGTCGTGGGCGTCCGCGGGAAATGTCGGCTTCAAGGGATCGCGTAAGTCCACGCCATACGCCGCTCAGCAAGCAGCCGAAGCCGCCTCGAGGAGAGCACAGGAGCACGGTGTCCGGCGCGTCGATGTCGAGGTAAAGGGACCCGGTTCCGGCCGCGAAACCGCGGTGCGCTCGCTGCAGGCATCCGGTCTCGAGGACATGGTCATAAAGGACGTGACCCCTGTGCCGCATAACGGGTGCCGCCCCCGCAAAAGGAGGCGCGTCTAACTGTGTCTAGGGAGCTAGGTCCCCGGTGTAAAAGATGCCGCCGGGAAAAGATGAAGCTGTTCTTGAAGGGCACTCGGTGCGAGTCGCCCAAATGCCCCATTGAGAAGGGCCGTCCACCTCCCGGGGAGCACGGGCGCGCACGTGTTCGTGAGTCCGAGTACCTCCTTCAGCTCCGAGAAAAACAAAAGGCAAAGCGCTTCTACGGGATTCTCGAAAAGCAGTTCCGCAGCTATTACGAGGAGGCGGCTCGCTCCAAGGGCATCACCGGTGAAGAGCTCATCCGAATATGCGAATCGCGCCTCGACAACGTCGTCCACCGCTCCGGACTTGCGATGAACCGATCGATGGCCCGCCAGCTGGTGAGCCACGGGCACTTCGAGGTGAACGGCAAGAAGGTGAACATCCCCTCTTTCCGTGTGAAATCTGGCGACGTCGTTGCGGTCCGCAATCGCTCGAAGAGCATGGGCAGGATCATCGAGAACGCAGCGTTCCACGAGGGTCGTCCCGTGGCGGACTGGCTCCGCTCGAATTTGAGAGAGATGACCGTCGAGGTCGTCGCCTTGCCGGAGCGCGAGCAGATGGACGTGCCCGTGCAAGAGCAGCTGATCGTGGAGTACTACTCGAAGTAAAGACGCAGATCATCACCGGAGCAGATGGCTCCGTGTTGGGAAGGAGCTTCATGGATCTCTTGGTAGTCCAGCGCCCCCAGATTTCCGAAGAGGAAATCAATGAGGCGCGGCGCAAATTTGTGATCGAGCCGCTCGAGCCCGGTTTCGGCTACACGCTCGGCGTTGCTCTGCGCCGCACTCTGCTGTCCTCTATACCCGGGGCCGCCGTGACGCAGGTGAAGATCGATGGGGTTCTGCACGAGTTCTCCACGATCGAAGGCGTCAAAGAAGACGTCACCGACATAGTCTTGAATATGAAAGAGCTAGTCATCCGCAGCGACAATGAAGAAGCAACTACGGTGTATCTGAGAGTGACCGGGCCCGCCGATGTAACCGCCGGAAGCATCGAGTTGCCGGCAGGGCTCGAGATTTTCAACCCGGAGCACCACATCGCCACGCTCAACGGCAAATCGACTTTGGCGATGGAGCTGAGGGTCGAGCAGGGTCGTGGTTACGTGCCCGCTGCGACTGCGCCCAAGGAAGCCATCGGGGCGATACCGATCGACGCGTTGTTTTCGCCGGTCAAGCGGGTCACCTACGAGGTGGAACCAACCCGCGTCGCCCAGATGACGAACTACGACCGTCTCATACTCGACGTCGAGACCGATGGTTCCATGGCGCCGACCGACGCTCTATCTGCGGCCGGATCAACCCTCGTCGAGTTGTTCCAGCTCTTCGCCGCTATCGGAGAGGGCGAAGGCGGGCTGGTGATAGGTCCCGAGGAGGGCGGAGACGCTGAATCGGGTGTGCTGGGGACCCCAATCGAAGATCTCGATCTGACGGTGCGCTCCTACAACTGCCTCAAGCGGGAGAACGTCACCACCGTGGGTGAGTTGGTGCAGAAATCCGAGCAGGACCTGCTCGAGATCCGCAACTTCGGGCAGAAGTCGATCGACGAGGTGAAGGGGAAGCTCGAGGAGATGAGCCTCAGCCTCGCCGAAAGAGACTTCTAATGCCCCAACCCAAAAAGGGTCCAAGTCTCGGTTCTTCTCCGTCGCACCAGCGACAGATGCTCGCCAATCTTGCCCTGTCGCTGTTCGAGCACGAGAAGATCAGGACCACCGAGGCCAAGGCGAAGCTTCTACGCCCCTACGCCGAGCGCCTCATAACCAAGGCGAAGAAGGGCGGCATTCACGACCGGCGCCAGGTGCTGTCGGTGATCGAGGATCGCGCTGTGGTCCACAAGTTGTTTGCTGATATCGGGCCGCGTTTCGCCACACGCAACGGTGGCTACACGCGAGTGCTCAAGCTGGGACGGCGCAACGGAGACGGGGCGCCCATGGCCCTCATCGAGCTTGTCGACTCCGGCGTCGTCTCCGGTGGGGAAGAGGCCGACACCGGAGGTGAACGAGGTCGCCGGCGATTGCGGCGTCCTGGCCGCAGACGCCCGTCGGAGCTTCCCGAGGACAAACCGGCGCGGACACAGGCCGCCGAGGCGGCGGCAATCGGCGACCAACAGCCGGCCCCCGAATCCGAGGCCGCCCCCGAGGATGAGGCGGCCTCCGACGAAGAGGGTACCTCTGGTTCGGGCTCGGACGCCGAGGACGATCAAGCGGAGCCCGGCAAGAGCTGAACCTGCGCCTGGACGTCGCTTACGACGGCGCCCCTTTCCGTGGTTGGGCGCGACAGGCCGCAGCACGTACCGTTCAGGGGGAGCTCGAAGCAGCTCTCGAGCAGGTGCTCGGAGTCCGTCCCGATACCGTTGGAGCGGGCCGTACCGATGCGGGGGTCCACGCCCTCGGCCAGGTAATGGGCGTCCCCAGGGTGCCCGACGACGCCGACCTCGTCGCCCTCCATCTGTCGCTGAATCGTCTGTGCGGCCCCTCGATCGCAGTCAACCGCGTCCTCAGGGCTCCCGAAGAGTGGCACGCTCGGTTCAGCGCCCTCTCCAGAACCTATGTCTACGCGGTCTTGCAGGCGCCGGTGCACGATCCTTGGCTGGCCGGCACGTCGCTTCACCATCCGGGCCCCCTCGATGTCGCGGCCATGAACGAGGCATGCGGACATCTGGTGGGTGAGCATGATTTCTCGACCTTCGGCCGGGTTGCCGAGGGGCTGAGCCCGGAGCGTCATCTGTGGGAGCTCCGCTGGATTAGGAGGGGACACCTGCTCACGCTTCGCGCCAGGGCAAGCTCGTTCATCGGCCAGATGGTGCGTTCGCTGGCGGGGACGCTGATTCGGGTAGGGGAGGGCCGCAGCTCTCCCGACGACATGCTTGCGGTTCTGGCGGGCAGAGACCGCGGTGCAGCCGGGCCCGTTGCCCCGCCCCACGGCCTCTGCCTCGTCTCGGTTGAATACGATGCCGGTTGGAGCCGCCCGTTTGACCCGTATGGATAGTGCCGTTATCGTGGGTCCTTCCCGAGGCGCTGGTTCGGTCGTCGGCTGCTCAAACTCCGAAGGACATCAATTGAAGACCCATTCAACGAAACCAAGCGAAGTCACGCGCGAGTGGTGGCTTATCGATGCCGATGGCGTCGTATTGGGCCGGCTCGCCGCCGAGATCGCAAAAATCCTCCGGGGCAAGAACAAGCCATATTTCGCTCCCCATCTGGACACCGGTGATCACGTAGTGGTGATCAATGCCTCGAAGGTGATCCTCACCGGCAACAAGCTGTTGCAGAAGCAGCACTACCGCCATTCCGGGTATCCGGGCGGCCTGAAATCGGTGCCGTACTCCAAGCTGATGGCGACACGGCCGGAAATGGCCATCGAAAAGGCCGTAAAGGGCATGCTCCCGCGCAACCGCCTTGGGAACGCAATGCTCAAGAAGCTGAAGGTCTACGCCGGGCCGGAACACGCCCAGACTGCGCAGAACCCAAAGCCTCTCGATGTCAAGCCGGTCGCTGCTCCGCGAAACATCGAGCAGGCGCACACGATCGAGGAGGTCATGGGTGCCTAACGAATTGGCTGCGGCAACCGGGCGCAGGAAGGAAGCGGTCTGCCGGGCGCGCCTCATGGAAGGCACGGGGCGGTGGTCCATAAACGGCCGGCCCATCGAGGATTACTTTCCGAGCGCGACCCACCGCATGATCATTACGGAGCCCCTGCGGATCACGAGCACCGAGGGCCGCTACGACATATTGGTCAAGATGCAGGGCGGCGGGGCAAGCGGGCAATCCGGCGCGCTCCGTCATGCGATCTCGCGCGCCCTCGTGAACCTGGACCCGGACTTGCGTCCGGTCCTGAAGTCGGCCGGCTTCCTGACACGCGACGCACGCGAAAAGGAACGCCGCAAGTACGGTCTGAAAAAAGCGCGCAAAGCCCCGCAATACAGCAAGCGCTGACCCCGGGGACCTCCAACGAGGCGGACCGCGTGGCCTGCCAATAGTGGACCTGTTTGGCTTCGGTGCCCTTCGCGCCGGCCAAGCCTAATGGCCCGCCCCAAAGGAAGGTCCCCTCTGCTGTAGGACCAAGCCCGTTGTTTGGCGGGTCAGGGTGGTCTTGCTCGCAACGGGGTCAGCTTTTAGCCAGCATTTTGCGGAGCACCATCTGTAGGACGCCGCCGTGGCGGTAGTAGTCGAGCTCGACCTCGGAGTCGATCCGGCACTCCACCGTGAACTCGATGTCGGCACTTCCCTCCCGGCGCGCCGAGACGGTCAGCTCGGAATGCGGCTCGAGCCCTTCTTTGATCCCGGTGATGCCGAAGGTCTCGGTGCCGTCCAGCCCCAGTGACTCGGGGCTCTCGCCGGGCAGGAACTGCAGCGGCAGCACCCCCATCCCGACGAGGTTGCTCCGGTGGATGCGCTCGAAGCTCTGGGCAAGGACCGCCTTGATCCCAAGGAGCAACGGTCCTTTCGCCGCCCAGTCGCGCGAGCTCCCGGACCCATACTCCTCCCCCGCTATCACCACGAGGGAAGTGCCATCCTCCGCATAGCGCTCCGCAGCCTCGAAGATCGGCATCTCTTCGCCGGTTGGGAGGAAAACGGTGAAGCCGCCCTCCTTACCGGAGCTGAGCAGCTTGTTGCGGATTCGAATGTTGGCGAACGTCCCACGGACCATTACTTCGTGATTTCCTCTGCGCGAGCCGTAGCTGTTGAAGTCGCCGACCTCTACGTCATGTGACCGCAGGTACTTGCCTGCGGGCGATGCCGGCGCGATCGAACCAGCGGGCGAGATGTGATCGGTCGTCACCGAGTCGCCGAGAACCGCCAGGGCGCGCGCGCCGGCGATGTCCTCGAGCGGCGGCGGCTCGGGGCCGAGGTCGGTGAAGAAAGTCGGCTCGCGCACGTAGGTGGAGTCGCGATCCCATTTGTACAGAGCGCCCTCCGGCGAGGGCAGCTCTTTCCAGTGGACGTCGCCGTCGAACACCTTTGCGTACTCCTCGTTGAACATCTCGGCCTTCACCGAGGTCATGGCCTCGATGATTTCCTCGGGGCCGGGCCAGATATCGGCCAGACGGACCGGCTTCCCCTCGGCGTCCTCCCCCAGCGGGTCGCTGCTGAGATCGATGTCCGCGCTGCCGGCGAGGGCGTACGCCACGACCAGCGGCGGCGATGCGAGATAGCTGGCCTTCACCTGTGGGTGAATGCGGCCTTCGAAGTTGCGGTTGCCCGAGAGCACCGACACGACGGCGAGGTCGTGCTCGTCGATGGCCTCCGAGATGGGCTGCGGCAACGGCCCAGAGTTCCCGATGCAGGTTGTGCACCCGTAGCCGACAACGTGGAAGCCGAGCTTTTCGAGCGGCTCGATGAGGCCAGAGCTCTGCAGGTACTCGGTCACGACGCGAGAGCCGGGTGCCATGCTGGTCTTGACCCACGGCTTCGTCCTGAGCCCTGCCTCCAATGCTTTTTGAGCGAGGAGCCCTGCGCCGAGCATCACCGAAGCGTTGGACGTGTTGGTGCAGCTCGTGATCGCCGCGATAACGACCGAACCGTGACGAATGCGGACACCCTCGGCGGCCTCAGCGGTGTCCTGAAGCGGCTCCATTGCAACCTCGACCTCATGCGGATCGGCTTCGGCGTCCGGGTGGGCGCCGGTGAAGCTGGCCCACACGTTCGGAAGCGCGACACGGTCTTGAGGCCGCTTCGGTCCGGCAACGCTTGGCTCCACCGTTGCGAGGTCGAGCTCGAGGGTTTCGTTGAACTCGGGATCGGGGCTGTCGTCGGTGCGGAACAATCCCTGTTCCTTCGTGTAGTGCTCGGCCAATTGGATGACCTCTTCGGGCCGCCCGGTGAGCTTTAGATACTCGAGGGTCTGGTCGTCGACGGGGAAGTAGGCCGCGGTGGCGCCGTATTCGGGGGACATGTTCCCTAGCGTCGCCCGGTCGGCAACGCTCAGGCTCGAAAGTCCCTCGCCGTAGAACTCGACGAACTTGCCGACCACCCCGTGGCTACGCAGGATCTCGGTGACGGTCAGCACGAGGTCGGTCGCGGTGATGCCGGTCGGCAGGGCGCCCGAGAAGCGGAAACCCACGACTTTCGGCGTAATCAACGGCAGTGGCTGGCCGAGCAGCGCCGCTTCCGCTTCGATTCCGCCGACACCCCAGCCCAGCACGCCGAGGCCGTTGATCATCGTTGTGTGCGAATCGGTTCCCACGAGGGTGTCCGGCACCGCGACCTCGCCCGAATCTTCGGTCACCGTGCGGACCACCGTGGCCAGGTACTCGAGGTTGACCTGATGCACGATCCCCAATCCGGGGGGGGACGACCCTGAAGCCGTTGAATGCACCCTGCGCCCAGCGGAGCAACGAATAGCGTTCGTGGTTGCGCTCGTATTCGCGCTCGACATTGGTCGCAAACGCCTTGGCCGTCCCGAAGGCATCCACCTGCACCGAATGGTCGATCACCAGATCCACCGGCACGAGGGGATCGACCTTAGTGGGGTCGCCCCCCTCCCTGGCGATGGCCGACCGCATTGCGGCGAGGTCGACCACGGCCGGGACCCCGGTGAAATCCTGGAGGATCACGCGCGCCGGCGCGTAGGGGTACTCACGGTCTTCGATCGGTTTTTGCCCCCACATTGCAAGGGACGACACCAAGTCCTCGGAGGCGAACCCGGCCGCGACCATCCTGAGGAGGTTCTCCAGGAAGATCTTGACCGTCATCGGCATACCGTCGAGCCGGGCATCGGCCTCGTGCTCGAGCGCATCCAGGCGATAGAGCGACAGCTCGCCCGAGGGCGTGGTCATGGAGGCCCTCGCTCCAAAGGGATTGTGACTCCGGCTCATACGTTCTCCCAGCCTAGGTCGAAGAATCCCAATTCTAGCCGGGTGGGAGAGGAGGCGGTGTGCCCGTCGTCAGTTGGCTAGCCGGTCAGGCTTCCGCCGGCGAAGTCCTGGATAATCTGCTCGGGTGTGATGACGACCGGATCTTCTGGAGCCACGACCTCGCCGGAGAAGTCGGCCACGGCGATGCGCAGC
>JALZIO010000080.1 GCA_030860245.1 Actinomycetota bacterium
ATACCGCCCCCCGTGACGCTTTAGATGAGAGGTTTGTCCTCAGTGGGCGTGATGACGAGCGGCCCGCCCCAACCCCCGCGGCCCGCCTCGATCTTTACCGAGCGATACTCCGCCATGTCCAGTCCTCCTCTGCTCGCGGATGGCCATCCTATTGCTTCGTCGCGTAAGTAGCGCCTGCACCGCGAGCGTCCCGGCGGGGCGCTCGAATGCGCCGGTGATTTGCGCGACGAAGCACTGTTGCCTCGGGGCTAATCGCTCGAATAGAGGCCGAAACTCGCGAAGTAGGCAAGAACCGTGGCAATGGGGCCGGTGATCATGCGGGAGAAGAGCACCGCCGGCACCCCCACCTCGACCGTCTCCGGCTCGGCCTCTCCCAACGCCAGTCCCACGGGGATGAAGTCACAGCCCACCTGGGGATTGATGGCAAACAGCGCGGGCAGAGAGTACTGAGGCGGGATGTTTCCTCTTGCTATCTCCGAACCGAGCAGCGTCCCGATGATTTGGGCGATGACGGCGCCGGGGCCAAGCAGCGGCGAGAGGACCGGCAGAGCGACGATGACCGTGAGGATGATCAACCCGACCACGCTCGAAGCCAATGGTGAAAGCGTATCGGCAATGAAGTCGCCGATACCGGAAGCGTTGATGATCCCAATGACCAGTGAAATGAAGACCATGAAGGGAAGAACGTTCCGGATCACGGTCTCTACCGCGTCGCGGCCTGCCTGATACAAAGCTCCGACGATGCCCCCGACGCTCCGACCGATGCGCTCGAGCAATGCCGTGAGCCCCTTCATGCTCTCGCCCCTGCGGCCGTGTCCTCTTCAGAACCGCCAGTGCCGGCGCGGCGCCCCATCATGATCGCCGTGATGGCTTCGGTCACTATCCCTCTAATGAGGATGACGACGAGTCCCACGAGCAGGTAACGAATGGCCAGATCTCCGAGCGGAAGTTCGAGCCTCGTCAATCCGGCGGCGATACCCGCATAGACGAATAGCTCACCGGGGTTGACATGGGGAAAGATCCCGAGGGGTGGGTGCACGAACGACACCGCGGAATCGTAGAAGGCCGGCTTGTAACGCTCGGGGAGAAATCTCCCCATCGTGTAAGCCATCGGATTCGTCAGGAAGAAGACGGCGAGCACCGGCAGCACCAGGTAACGCAAAGGAAGGAAGGCGATACCGGGGCGCGCTGCGAACACGGCGAAGCGGTCGATCCGCTCCGCGCCTATGAATCGGATCAGCGCGTTGACAAAGGTCAAAAGCACGAGCAGGAGGGGGACGATGCCGGTGAGAAGCGCAACAAAGAAATCGGCTCCTTCCTGGAACAGCCCTATGAAGCTTTCGGCAAGACGTGCTAGTGCGTCCATGGATCACCCCCTGAAGAGTTGACGGATTCGTGCTGCCCTTCTTGGGCTCGATGCGTCATCAGAGTTGTTGCGGCGTCGGAGACGGCGCGCTCGATGGTTGAGGCCGGGCCTGTGCAGACGAGCTCCTCGAGGGGACGGCCGACGAGCTCCGGCAGGGGCCGCGGGCGGGCGAAGACCGTGAGCCCGCGCAGAACCTCAGCGCCGGCCACTCGTCCGGCGTAATCCGCGGCAATGCTGCAGTATGCGATGCCCTTGATCCTCGAGCCGCTCCGGCCGGTGGCGCTGGGCCCGAGGCGCCTGAGCCTGCGAACACGATTCTGATAGATGGTCGCCTGGCGAAAGGCGAGAGCCATTTGGATGGCCCAGCCGATGACAAGCCCAATAATTATTACGACTCCTGCCCCTAGGGTCATGCTTGGAATCCTATAGCCCCACCCTGGTCAACCCCGGGTTTAGAAGCTCATGCAACCGCTCATAGGGAGGATAACTAAGATGCAAACCGTGGCCGGTCTGTATCCATCCTCGAGGGAAGCCGATGTCGTGCTCAGAGATGGGTCGACGGTTCGAATACGTCCGGTGCGGCGGGGCGACGAGCCGGCGGTGCGTTCCTTCCTGGAGGGCCTTTCCCGTCAGTCGCGGGCTCTCCGGTTCTGGTCGGGGGCGGCGAACCTCGAACGCGCCGCAGCGTGGGAGGTCGATGTCGACTACCGTGATCGCTACGGGTTGGTTGCCACCACTGGTTCAGAGGAACGGGTGGTGGGTGAGGCGATGTACCGAAGGATCGAAGGCGACCGGGCGGAGGCCGCCTTCGCGGTGGCCGACGCCCACCAGCGCCGGGGGTTGGGGACGCTGCTGCTGGCGCAACTGGCAGAGGCCGCCGAGCAGAACGGCATCGCCGTGCTCGAGGCGGACGTACTGGCCGCCAATCACCGCATGATCGAGGTCTTCCGTCAAAGTGGCTTTCCCATTCGCCTGCGAGCGGAACCGGGGGAGGTAAAGGTCGAGGTCGTTACCTCTTTGTCGCCCGAGGGAATCGAACGCTTCGAGCATCTCGAACAACTCGCGAGCGTTGCTTCGTTGCAGAGCTTCTTTTCACCTCGGGCGGTTGCAGTTGTGGGAGCGTCTCGCTCAAGGGGCACCATCGGTGGCGAGGTTTTTCACAATCTCTTGGCCACTGGTTTCAACGGCCCAGTCTATCCGATCAATCCGAATGCGGACCATGTGCAGTCGGTAACCGCGTATGGATCGGTGAACGAGGTGCCGGGACCGGTCGATCTCGCGGTGATCGCAGTGCCCGCTTCGGGTGTTGCCGGTGTAGCACGCGAGTGTGCTGCAAAGGGAGTAAAGGCGCTGGTGGTCATCACGGCCGGCTTCTCCGAGACCGGCGAGGCGGGGATGGAGCGCCAGCGCGAGCTCCTCGCCATCTGTCGCGGCTCGGGAGTGCGCATGATCGGGCCGAACTGCATGGGTATCTTGAATGCAGATCCCAGCGTGAGCCTCAATGCGACCTTCGCACCGATGTTTCCCCCCCATGGACGCGTGGGCTTCCTCTCACAGAGCGGGGCGTTGGGTTTGGCCGTCATCGATCATGCTCGGGATCTGGGACTGGGCATCTCATCGTTTGCCTCTGTGGGAAACAAAGCGGATATCTCCGGCAACGATCTCATCCAGTACTGGGAGTCGGACGAGGGCACCGATCTCATTCTCCTCTATCTGGAGTCTTTCGGGAATCCTCGCAAATTCGCCCGAACGGCGCGACGAGTGGGACGGAGCAAGCCCATCGTTGCGGTCAAGAGCGGCCGCTCTTCCGCCGGAGCGCGCGCCACCTCATCGCATACCGGCGCGCTGGTAGCGGCCTCGGATGTCACGGTGGATGCGTTGTTCAGGCAGGCGGGGGTTGTCCGGACCGAGACTCTCGAGGAGATGTTCGATGTTGCGTCGCTGCTCGCCAACCAGCCACATCCGGCCGGCAAGCGTGTTGCGATCGTGACCAATGCGGGTGGTCCGGGAATTCTGTGCGCCGATGCGTGCGACGCCGGCGGCTTGGAGGTCGTCGAGCTGGGCGCGCAGACGCGCGCCCAGCTGTCTGCGTTTCTGCCCTCCGAAGCATCGCTCACCAACCCGGTCGACATGATCGCAAGCGCCACGGGCGCCGACTACCGGCGCGCGATTGAGGTGATTGGGTCCGACCCGTCTGTTGATGCGGTCATCGTCATCTTCATCCCTCCACTCGTAACGCTCGCAGCCGACGTCGCGCGCGCCATCTGCGATGCAGCGGCCAAGATGACGCGCTCTATCCCGTTGTTGACGGTGTTCATGTCTGCGCGGGGCGTTCCGGAGGAGCTGCAGGGCGGTGATGTCAGGATCCCTTCGTACGCCTTTCCGGAGGATGCGGCGCGAGCACTTGCTCGCTCGGTTGGATATGGGGTCTGGCGCGCGACACCGGAGGGCAGGCTGCCCGACTTTACGGACATCAGGCGGGACGAGGCCGAGGCACTCGTAGCCACCGCACTGGGCGCCGGGTCGCGTTGGCTGACTCCCGATGCGGTTGCGCAGCTGTTGGCCTGCTACGGGCTATCGATTGCGGAATGGCGGAGCGCAGCGACCGCCGAGGAAGCCGGCTCGGCGGCGGCCGAGCTCGGAGGGCAGGTGGTGCTCAAAGCCGTCGCGCCGGAGCTCGTCCACAAGACCGAAGCCGGCGCGGTCCGGCTCAACCTGAGTGGCTCGTCCGACGCCCACCAAGCCGCAATCGAAATGTACGGTTCGGTCCGGCGCACCGGCCATGAGGTCGAGTCATGGCTGGTTCAACGAATGGTCCCAGAAGGTGTCGAGATGCTCGTCGGCGTGGTCCATGATCCCCTGTTCGGACCGATCGTCGCCTGCGGCGCGGGCGGTGTTGCAGTCGAGTTGCTGAACGATGCCGAGGTGCGTCTGGCTCCTCTGAGTGACATCGATGCTGCCACCATGGTCCGATCCTTGGCAACCTGGCCCCTGCTCGACGGTTACAGGGGCGCGCCGAAGGCGGACGTGGCCGCGCTCGAGGACGTGCTGCTTCGTATTGGCGCCATGGTCGAGAACCATCCCACGGTGGTGGAGCTGGACTGCAACCCCGTGATGGTCTCCCCCGAGGGAGCGATCATTGTCGACGCACGCGTACGTGTCGAGTCGGTGAGTCCGCCACCGCCCATTTCGGCGCGCCGGCGGCCCTGAGGGCATGCGCACCCGCGCGCACGGTCCAGTCGGTAGCTTGTGGCGCTGAACGGGGCGCGCGCAAGATGGGCGCTTCCATTGATCGGCCTCGTCGGAGGAATGGCAAGCGGACTTCTCGGCGTAGGTGGCGGCATTTTCATGGTGCCCTTGCTGGTAACGCTCGCCGGGCTGTCGGAGCACGAGGCGCATGCCACCTCTCTGCTTGCGATCCTCCCCATAGCCCTGGTTGGGGCCGCCGTCTTCACGGCTGAGGGGCAGGCGAGCTACGGCTTGGCGGGCCTTCTGGTGCTCGGCAGCCTGGCGGGGGCGCCGGTGGGTGCTCGGATCATGGCGCGCCTGAGCGAAGGGACGCTGCAGGCGGTGTTCGGCGCGGCGATGATCGCGGTGGCAGTGGTGTTGCTGCTCCCATGATGGTTCTGGCGGGAATGGGCATCCTCGTGGTCGGGCTTGTCACAGGGGCCCTATCGGCGCTGCTCGGCGTCGGCGGGGGAATCGTGATGGTGCCGTTCATGGTGTTGGTGCTCGGCTTCGGTCAACAGCTCGCCGAGGGAACGTCGCTGCTCGTCATCATCCCAACTGCAGTGGCGGGTGTGATGGCACACCGACGGAGCGGTTACCTCTCGGTGAAGACCGGGCTGATGGTCGGAGGCGGAGGGGTCGCAGGCGCCTTCCTCGGGGCACGTCTCGCTTTGGTGACGCCCGGGAATGTGTTGCAAAAAGTATTCGGAATCGTGCTGGCGATTGCCGGAGCGCGTCTCGTGCAGGCCGGAATCAAGGCGCGGCGCGTCGAGTAGTCGAGCTGCATGGGGGCGATCTTCTCTGCGCCGAAGTCGAATCCCAGGCAGGCGCCCCCCACACGAGCACTAGGCGCCGCGAATCAGTTCCTCGAACATTGCCCTGTAGTGGATCATCGCCTGGCGTGACTCCTCGGTGCTCGCCTCGCCGTTGCCCCTTGCGACCGCGATTGCGTGGGCGGACCGGTACTGGCTGACGACATCGGGATGCCCGACGGAGACGTCGGCGGCCTGCTGCTCGAAGCCGCCGATGGGGTAGCCGCATTCGTGCATGACCTCTTTCACCAGCTCATCCGCCTTGGCAATCGCCCGATCAGGATCATCGACGAAGTCCGCCTTTGCCACGGCCCATGCGGCGTTGTAGCGCTCGCTCGCCTCTGCGTCGAGGGGTTGTATGTCGAGCTCTTCCCGCCGCTTCGATCGCGCCAGCAGTTCGGACTCTGCCTCCATCTTTCCATTGCTGTGTTGCACGGCATAGTCGTATTCGGGCCCGTAGTGCTGTCGGAGGGTATCCGAGCGGCGCCTCCTGTGGGTCGAATAGATCAGCAGCGCAATCAGGAGGACTGCGACGATGACCACAATGAGTACCAACAGCGCTGAGTTCATGTTCTTTCCTCGATCGAAGTTGCCTGGACGCGGCTTCAGTAGAGGTATCGGCAGATGGGGACGAAAAGGTGACCTGCTCGCCTACCCCCTCGCGGACATCGTTTTGCCCCCTCAAGGTGTTAGGAAAGGGCCATGACGCTCTTGGCCGCGCGAGCCTGGCGGCTTCCCGCCCTTCTGATCGCTCTGGTCTTGGCTGGTGCCCTTTCGGGGGTTGCGGGGCAGGCGTTATCGGCGCCTACTCTCCCTCCGTTCGAACCGTCCACTTTGTTGGTCTCCATGTCCCGCTCACTAGCCGATCCACCCCCGATTTCGGGTGACTTCCATACCCACCTCGACCTCGGATTACCTGCCCTTCCCGAACTGGAGGGCGCCGGCGGCAGCCTTTCGGACCTGCCGGCCGGCGATCGCGAGCTGCGGATTTGGCTCTCGGACGACGGCGCCCGGATCTCTGAGCTGAGGGCAACCTCCGAGCGGGCTTTCATAAGCGACGGAACACAGACATGGACCTGGGACTCCGAGGAGATGGCGGCGCGCCACTACCGGATCCCGGGATGGATGGAGAAGCAGAACCGGTACCCGAGGCTGGCCCCACAGGACGAGCGTCTGTTACGCAACTGGGTGATGGGCCTGCCCACCTACGATATTTTCTCTGCCGCCCGGGACCTTCTCGCCGAGTTTGAAGGAACCGAGGTCACTGTCACCGAGCCGCAGACAGTCGCCGGCCGGGACGCCTACATCCTGGTTGTGACGCCCGGCGACCCGGGCACCCTGATCGGAAGGTTCGAGCTTGCGATCGACGCCGAGATGAAGGTGCCGTTGCGGATCGAGGTCTACCCACACCGGGCGACCGCGCCCGCCATCTCGGCGGGGTTCAGCGATGTGAGCTTCGAGGCCATCGATCCGTCGATGTTCGAGTTTGAGGCTCCTCCGGGCGTTCGCGTCGAGGAGGTAAAGCCTCCGGCCCGTCCCGAGAGCGGCTGGGGCTCGGGTGCTTCGGCTTCGCGCAAGCGGGGGGACAGAAGAATGCGGCCCCCTCATCGTCTCGAGCTTCGGCGCGCCGATGTGCGGACCTGGCTCGAAGAGCATCCGCCAGCTTCGCTGAATGCCGGGCACATCGAAGATCGGCTCCGCAGGGGATGGAACGAGAGGTGGCTGGCCAAACACCCCGGACTCTCCGACAAGCGGCTCGAGGATGACGGATGGCTCGGCAACGGTCCACCGATCCGGCGCTTCGGCGGCGGATGGACGGCGGTGACGGCAGTCCTGACCGAAGACCCCCCGGCAGCTCTCCGCACCTACCTTCCGTTCGAGGGAACCCTATTCTCGGCGATGCTGGCAGAGGACGGGGATCAAGGCTGGATCGTGACCGGCGCCGTGGACCTCGAGACGCTTGGGGCGGTCGCAGACAAGCTCCCTTGAGCGTCCTTGCCACCCACAACCTCATCAAGCGCTACGGCGACCAGGTCGTCGTAGACAGCCTCAACCTGACCGTGGACAGGGGCGATCTCTACGGTTTCCTCGGCCCCAATGGGGCTGGCAAGTCGACCACAATTAGAATGGCCCTCGGGCTTGTGTTCCCGACATCCGGCACCATCGAGATTTGTGATGCGCCGGTGTCCTCGCCGGGCCGATCGGACGGGCCGCTCAGGCTGGTCGGAGCCGTCGTCGAGGAGCCCGCCTTCTGGGATTACTTATCGGGGCGCCGCAATCTCGAGCTCTTCGCCCGCGCCACGGGACCACCCGACGATCGGGCCGCGAGGTTGGCGCAGGTGGACGAAGCTCTGAAGATGGTCGATCTCGAGCATGCGGGCCGCAAGCATGTCAAGGCCTACAGCCACGGGATGCGCCAACGTCTCGGCATTGCAAGGGCGCTTCTCGGCGCGCCGGAGCTGCTGGTCCT
>JALZIO010000098.1 GCA_030860245.1 Actinomycetota bacterium
GCCTCCGGCTTTGCACTCATTGTGATCGCGTCGCTGTCATGGGCGACCGGCACCTTCTTCTCGCCCCGCCTGGTGCTCCCTCGCAACTCCTTTGTGTCGACGGCGGTGCAGATGACCTGCGGCGGGATGGTCATGCTGGTTGCTGGGGTGCTGGCCGGGGAGCTCACCCGCATGGACGTGGGCGCTTTTTCAACGGCATCAGTAGTCGCCTTCGCCTACCTCGTGGTCATGGGTTCTCTCGTGGCGTTCTCGGCCTACGTATGGCTCTTGCAGAACGCACCTATTTCGAAGGTCTCCACCTATGCGTACGTGAATCCGGTGGTGGCGACGTTTCTGGGGTGGGTCATCCTCGATGAAGCGGTGTCCGCCACGACCCTTCTCGGCGCGGCTCTGGTAGTGGCATCCGTGGCCGTAACCGTGCGCGTGCAAACGGGGGGCCGGCGCGCCGAAGAGGAGAATCCGGCGGGCCGGCGCGAGGCTGCCTGAGGCCAGACAGGTTCCGGGAAGAGGAAGAGCCCTCTTCGCCGGGGGGGTTGGGGCGGACAAGCGAAGAGGGCTCTGGGTCTTGTTTTTCTTATCCCACGGGACCTTCGTCGCGCTCTGGACCTTACTTGAGCGGAGATCCGAAACAAATTCCTTCCTTTAAATGGGTGGGAATCTACCTGCCGGGGCCACGAGCAGACCTGTCCGCTCACCCGTGATCCGGCTGCGGCTCGCCTGGGAAGGCGCCCACAACACCCCGGGCTGTGACACGGCCCACTTCCGTGAAGGTCCCGATCGGGTCGACTGGCGGCGTGAGGGCATTGAACGTGGCGGTCGTGAGCCGGGACAGCGCGACCAGGCTCCAGGCGGCGCGGGCGTTCGATTCGGCGCCGCCGAACTGGACGGTCGCCCTTCATCACTCACCACCGGTGGATGCGGACATAGTGGTGGCCGGCGCCGATATTGACGTAGAGGCAGATGTGGTCTTCGATCCTGCCTGCCCCGGCCGGGTCCTGGACGATGTCACAAGGGCAGCGGACCGCAGCCGGAGAGCTCGCATCATTGTCGTAACGAGTCCCAGCGGCGGGACCGGAGTCACCAGCGTTGCCCTTCATCTTGCGCGGGCGTCGGCCCGGTCGGCGCCGACCTGCCTCGCGGACTTCGATTTCGAGTGGGGGGCCGGACACCGGCTCGGACTGCCGGCGGACGCCCTGACATGGGCGGAGGCAGGGGACTCAGAGGCTTCGTTGCTGCGAGCAGCCTTGCCTGTGCCGGGGGGATTCCGCGTCCTCGCCAGCCCGGGAGATACCGGCGCACCCGAAGTGGGTGCATTGCTTCGGGCGGCCGGCGCACATTTCGACCGCATCATCGTGGACGTCGGGCGAGCGTCGGCGGCGGCAAATCCAATTGAGGCTGCAGACGCAGTGGTCCTGGTACTCGCTCCCAGCGCGCCGTCGGCGCGCCGAGCTCAGATCGTCCTAGGCGGTCTGAGCTGTGGGCGGATCGCTATCGTCACCAACCGAGTGGGACCTGGAGGTGAGATGACCAAGGCGGAGATCGAAAGCATCATCGGGCGCAAGGTTGCCCTCGAATTGCCCTGCGACCGGAGATTGCGCGACGCAGAGGATGATGACCGGCTCCTGTCTTCGCACTGGTCGCGCTGGGAGCATGGCATCCGTCGCTTGTGGCGAACACTCGAGAGCGTATGAATCATCCGCTGTTGGAGGTCGTCCTCGCCAATGAAGGGCTTGCCGAACTCGACGCGGGACAGCGTCGTCTTGCTCTGCGAGACCTGGTTGCCGGCCGAACAGATGCAGACGAAGTTGGTCGCGTCGTCGGAGAGTTGTCAGACGCGATCGACGGTTACGGCCCACTCTCTGACTTGATGCGCGACGACGACGTCACTGATGTGCTCGTCAATGGACCCTTCGACGTTTGGGCCGAGCGAAAGGGACAGCTGCAATACACCGATGTGAGATGGGACGACGCCGCGCAGCTCAGGGCGTTCATCGAGCGACTTCTTGCGAGCGCCGGTGCACGCGCCGACGCTTCACAACCCATTGCCGACGCTCGACTGGATGACGGATCCCGGCTTCATGTGGTTCTCCCACCGCTTGCTCCGGCAGGTCCCCTCGTGTCCATCAGGCGATTTCCCGTGTCGCCCTTCTCAATGGAAGAACTTGTGCGACGCCACATGTTGGATGAAGATTGCGCCCGACTGCTTGTCGACGCGGTTCTGGATCGCACGACGATCATGATCAGCGGTGGAACGGGGACGGGTAAGACGACGCTGCTCAATGCTTTGCTTGGCCATATCGGACCCGCCGAGCGCGTCATTCTGATCGAGGAAACTCCCGAGCTCACCTCTGTGTGTACCCAGGCGGTGTCTTTGGTGGGGCGCAGCGCGAACCTTGAGGGAAAGGGTGAAGTGAACCTCAATACACTTGTCCGGGCGGCATTGCGAATGCGCCCCGACCGAATAGTGGTGGGCGAGGTCCGGGGTTCAGAAGCAGTCGCGGCACTGGTTGCGATGTCGACGGGACATGAGGGATCGTTGCTCACATTGCATGCACGCTCGGCCGCCGATGCAATCGAGCGCATGACGACGCTTGCCCTGCAGGCCTCTCCAGGAGCCTCCGAGGTGTCTCTGCGGCGCCAGGTCACCGATGCCTTTGGTCTCATCGTCCATCTCGAAAGAGGCGCCGACGGGAGACGGGTGGCCGAGGTGCGCACGGTGCAACGCAACTGAAGCCGGCTCTGGCACGAATGCTGCGCCGGAGATCGAACGACGAAGTAAACGCAGGTGAGCGCGCCGAAGCAGTGCGGGGACTGGCGGCACTGCTTCGCAGCGGCCTGCCCGTCCGTGCGGCTCTGCTCAACTGGCACGTACATGCCCCGCCGGATCTGCGCATTCCGTTGCTTGTGATGGCGCGCCGTATCCGCCTTGGTGCAACCAACGATGGGGCTATCAAGTCTCTGCAACCCTTCTTCGGCCCCGATGCCGAGGCATTGAGGGCAGCCCTTGCCATCTGCTCCGAGGCAGGGGGCGACGCTCCTCGTATGCTCGAACGCATCGCGCGCAACATCCAAAGCCGCGCTGCGCTTGCCGCGGCGGGACGCGCCGCAGGAAGCGGCGCCCTTCTGTCGGGACGCTTGGTGGCGGGACTCCCCCTTGCGTTTGTCCCGCTTATGCCGCTTGCCAAGGTCCCCGTGTTCGATGGTCCCGGCCTCCTGCTCCTGACCCTCGGTGTTGCGTTGGCGTTCGGGGGATTGATGTGGGTGTCTGCGCTCATGCCCCTGCCTCCCCCCGACGACGGGGCGGCGGCGGTAGCCGATGTCGCCGCAGCGGTGCTCCAGGGCGGCACCAGCTTGCGGACCGCCCTCCGGATCGCGTCCCGGCAGGCACCCGAAACCGTTGTCGTTCCCATGCAGCGGGCGGCCCGCTTGGTTTCCCTAGGCCTCACTTGGCCGGATGCCCTCGGCCGGCTCGAAGACGAGGGCCTCATCGAACTGGCCGCGCTTCTCCGCATGTCCCAGAAGTTCGGGCTTCCCGTTTCCGAGGCCCTGGAGGCGTTCTCTGCTCGCCGACGCGAGGAGCAGGTCCGCACGTTCGAAGCGGTCGCGAGGCGCGCTCCGGTGCTGATGGTGATTCCGCTCGTGACCTGTGTTTTACCCTCCTACCTGCTCTTGGGTTTGGGACCCTTCTTGCGGACGCTCACATTGACGTGAGCTGAGTGACAAGCTTGCAACATGAGGATGCATCCCGGCCTTCTGCGATGGCTGCGCCTGGGGATAGCAAGCATGTTGGTTTTTGCCGTTGCATGCAGCGGTGGACTTTCGGGACCCGGAGAGAGCTCGGGCAACTCGGGCAGCGGATCGGCTGATTCGGTGAACCGACGTCCCGGCTTCTCGACCGGGACCGGGGTGATCAGAACAGGCGATCGGACGATACGGCTCGATCTCGAGATAGCAGAGACACCCGCGCAGCGCGCTTTCGGACTGATGCACCGGAAATCGTTGGCGGAGCGGGCCGGCATGGCCTTCTTGTTCGAGACTAGGAGCACAGGCGGGTTCTATATGAAGGACACGCTGATCCCTCTGTCCATAGCGTTCCTGGATTCGCGAGGTACGGTGCTTCGCATTCTCGACATGGACCCATGCGAGGAGGAACCGTGCAAGGTCTATGACCCGAACGTGACCTACACGAGCGCTCTCGAAGTGAACCAGGGGGCATTTGTGGAATGGGGCGTCTCCGAAGGCGACGTGATCGAGCTCAGAACCTGAGCAGTCCAGCGGAGCTCCTAGTGTCGGCTCCGACATTCCACAAGTTATGCGCACCTTTTCGCAGGGCGTGAAACCAGTCACTGCAAAGACCGCCGCGTTGCATTGAGATGGTGACCTTCTACCGGCGCCGTGCCGGTACGACAAGGAGGTCATCTTGGAGCGCATCAAATCATTGGTCTATGGGCAGGCAGGACAGACAACTGCGGAGTACGCTCTCGTGTTGCTCGCTGCCGGTCTCGTCGTCGGGGTGTTCGCGGCATTTGTTAAGTCGGGGGCCCTGGCCGACATGTTCGAGACGATTGTCTCCGGCCTCGTCAAGCGCGCCGGCGGTTGAGGGCGAGGCTTGAAGACCTTTCGCCGCAGCGCACCTCTTCCCGCCGGCGAACGCGGGCAGGCGACCCTCGAGCTCGCGCTCTGCTTGCCCCTTGTCGCTTTTGTCCTTGCGGCTGTGACCGAGACCGGACTCCTGGTAGGTGACCAGCTGCGGTTATGGCACGCAGCACGTGAGGCGGCGCGCTCGGCCGTTGTCGACCCGGATCCGGACGCGGCCCGGCGCGCCGTCGCGCGCGCCGGGCTCGATGACGTCGATGTGTCCGTCACTCCAAGCGGGGCCGCCCGCAGCGCAGGCGAGCCTTTGACCGTCCGCCTCAGCCTGCGGCCGGGCGGCAGGACTCCGCTGGTGGGCAAGCTGTTCAGCTCGATCGAGCTCCATGCCGACGCGACCATGCGGATCGAGCTTCCGTGAGCGTTCTCGTGAGCTGCGTCGCGCTCGCGCTCGCCCTGATCTTCGGCGGCTATACGGGCCGGTTGTCCGCCGCTGCGGCGCTCCAGGCGCGCGCCCAGCTGGCCGCTGATGCGGCGGCGCTCGCAGCGGTTGCAGAGTCGGGTCCTTACGGCCGGGCGTCTCACGAGGCGGTGGCGCGCCGGTTCGCTCGGAGCAACGGCGCCCGTCTGGTCCGGTGCTGGTGTGAGCCGGGTGCAACCTCCGTGCAGGTACGGGTCGCCCTGGGCGACGCGATGGCGGAGGCGCGGGCGGTACTCGATCCCGCCGCCCTCGCGCCGGCCCCCCAGGCGGCCGGCACAGAGGGGCTCCATCCTGGGCTCGAGGACGCGCTTGATCGGCTGATCGGGGCTGCGGACGGCTCGGTGTGGCTCAACTCCGGCTACCGGAGCCCCGAACGGCAAGCGGTGTTGTGGCAGGAGGCGCTCGAGAAGTACGGGGATCCGGAGCTCGCGGACGATTGGGTCGCGCGCCCGGGTGACTCCATGCATCAACGGGGGCTGGCGGTCGACCTCGGTGGGGATATGGCCGAGGCGGTTCGGTTGATCGACCGGCTGCACCTGCCGCTCCACCGGCCGTTGCCTAACGAACCATGGCATTTCGAGCTGATCTCGGCGCGCCTCTGATAGCCATGGGCAGACAGTTTGCCTATTGGGAGCCGCTGACCCCAAAGGGCCCAATAATGCGTTGCATATATGGACGACACCACCACCGTTCGACTAGTCAAGCAGCTGGAACGGAGTTTCCAGGATCTCGAAACCCGGTTCCACAGCGCCTTTTGGGACGCTGCCACGTATGCCACACCCGAGAATGAAGCGCGCAGCGCCGAGCTGGAGCTCGCCCTGCGACGCGCCAAGGGTGATTCGGGGGCGTTAGGACAAGTCGATGCGGAGCTCGAGGCGAAGGGCCTGGATCGCATTCTCAGACGCCAGCTCGAGCTCCTGCGGCAGTCCCTTCTCGGCAACCAGATGGACGACGACCTCCGCTCTGAGATAGTCACCCTGTCCAGCTCGATCGCATCCGACTTCGCCTCGCATCGGCCGCAGCTCGGTGGGTCCGAGGTCTCGGACAACGACATCCAAGAGGTGTTGGAACGCTCCGATGATGACGCCGAACGATGCCGGGCATGGGAAGCCTCCAAGGAGATCGGAGGGGTGGTGGCCGAACGCGTTAGGAAGCTTGCAGGGCTCCGAAACGCGGCGGCCCGCGCAGCAGGATTCTCCGACTACTACTCGATGTCGCTGAGTCTTCAGGAGCTGACGCAGGAGGGGCTGTGGGCGCGCCTGACTCATCTCGAGGAGTTGACCCGCGCCCCCTACCTTGCATGGAAGGCTTCGCTCGACGATGATCTTGCGGGCCGTTTCGGCGTCGCCGAGCTCGAGCCATGGCACTATGCGGACCCCTTCTTCCAGACGGTGCCTCCCGAGGGCGGAGTGGTCCTGGACGAGCACTTTGCCGGCGTCGAAGCGCCGCACCTCGCTGAGGTGAGCTTCAGGCGCTGGGGCATCGACCTGGGCGGGGTGATGGCGCAGAGTGACCTCTTTCCGCGCGCAGGCAAGTCTCAGCATGCCTTCTGCATCCAGATGGATCGAAAGGAAGATGTGCGGATTCTTGCCAACGTCGTACCCGGGGGGCGCTGGGTCGAGGTGATGCTGCACGAGTCCGGACATGCGGCCTACGATGTCTGTGTCGATTCGTCACTCCCCTATCTGCTGCGGCGCCCCGCACACACCTTTGTCACGGAGGGCATGGCCATCATGTCCGGACGCCTGGTTCGGGATCCCCGCTGGCTCGTCGACGTCGCGGCGATCCAGCCGGGTGTAGTCGCGCAAGTTGAGGAGGAGCTGCACCGCACGACGAGCGCGGCAAGCCTGTTGTTCACTCGATGGGGACTTGTGATGGTGCACTTCGAGCGCGCCTTGTATCAGGATCCTGCCGCCGATCTCGATGCGTTGTGGTGGGATCTGGTGGAGCGTTTTCAGTCCGTCCGGCGCCCCCGCGACCGGCGCGCCCCTGATTGGGCGGCAAAGGTCCATATTGCGACCGCCCCGGTCTACTACCACAACTACCTTTTGGGCGAGATGCTCGCGACGCAGCTACGGGCGGCGATCGAGCGGGACCTCGACGCCCACCTCGTCGGCGCGCCGGCCGCAGGGCGTTGGCTCGAGGAGCGCTTTTTCGCACCCGGCGCATCGCTGCGCTGGGATGAGCTGATCAGAAACGCGACCGGCCGGGAGCTCTCGCCCGAGGACTTCGCCGCCAGCCTCATGGGCTGATCTCGAAGCAACGGCGATCGGGCGGTAGAATCCCACGGGCGGAAACGACAAGACTCGAGGAGTATGACGTGGAGCTTGGTTTAGAGGTCAGGGAGGTGAATTCTCATTCCGTGGTGCGGGTCAGGGGTGAGATCGACGTCTATACCGCTCCCAAGCTTCGCGAGAGACTGATCGAGCTCGTCTCCGAGGGCTCGTACCATATCGTCGTCGACCTCGAGGGAGTCGACTTCCTCGATTCGACGGGGCTTGGGGTCCTGGTCGGAGCACTCAAACGAGTGAAATCGCACGACGGAAGCCTGTCGCTCATTTGCACCCAGGACAAGATCCTAAAGATCTTCGAGATCACCGGTCTGGATCTCGTCTTTCCGATCCATGTGTCCGACAAGGAGGCAACTCAAGAGGCGCCGCAGGCGGCCTCATGACGGCGGTCGAGCTCGAGATACCGCCCCGATCGGCGTACGTGGGGGTGGTCCGGCTCACGCTTGCCTCTCTGGCCCGCACATCGGGACTGGACGAGGACGCCGTGGAAGAGCTCAAGATGGCCGTGTCCGAGGCCTGCGCGAACGCGGTCCTTGCAAACGAGGAGGCTGGCTCCGAAGAGCCCGTGACCGTCGAGTACAGATCCAATGCGGAAACGCTGACCGTCCTGGTGCAGGATCGCGGCGGCGACTCGGCCGATCCGGTCGCCCATGACCTGTTCGACAGCCAGGGTTTCTCTTCGCGTGTGGCGATGTCGTTGAGACTCTTGAACAGCCTGGTGGATGAGTGTGACTTCATTCCCCGTGACGGCGGAGGGATGACGACTCAACTGGTGGTCAAGCGCTAGAGCTGGTCGCACAGGCCGCCGCGCCGCCGGCGGCCCCGCTACATCCCAAACTGTGTCGATGCACTCCTCAAACCGTCCGATCTCCAGTGACCTACGCCGGTACCACGAGCGCATGACCCTGCTCCAGGTTGCGGCGCCGAGCCGGTCACGAAGCTCGAACGGATCATTCGCCGCCCGGGTGCCGAAAGGGATATTGAGGGCGCAGTAAACTTGGGTTTCTTGGGTTCGAAACCAAGGTTAGAGTGCCTTCAAATATGAACACAACGGTATCGAAGTCCGACTCAGAGCTGCTCAAGGCGATTTATCGCCGGAGCAGAGACGGCGCCAGGGTGCATACGGGAGCCCTGGCAGGCGCCCTGAAGGTCGCACCGGGGACCGTGACCGCTCTGGTCAAGCGCCTGGCCGAACGGGGCCTGCTGGATCACAACCCTTACAGGGGGGTGGAGCTCACTCGTCCTGGACGGGAGGCGGCCGTTGCGGCAATAAGGAGGCATCGGATAGTCGAGCGCTTTCTTGCCGACATGCTCGGCTACGCGTGGAACGAAGCCGATCTGCTTGCATCGAGCTTCGAGCACGAGCTGCCTCAGGAGGTCGAGGATCGCCTGTACCTGGCGCTCGATCGTCCGGTCTCATGCCCCCACGGCTTCCCCATCCCGGCCCGGGAGGCCGTTGACATCCCGGAGATGCCGCCGCTCTACGCTCTCGAGCCCGGGGATGTCGCCTATGTGGCCGTCCCCGGTTCCACCGATCCGCAGGTGATCGAGTTCCTGGATCAAATGGGACTCCGTCCGGGCGTCGAGGTGGAGGTGCGTGAAAAGCATCCCTTTGACGGGCCACTCGTGCTAACGGTCGACGGACACGAGCGAACCGTGGGCGAAAAGATTGCGAACCAGATTTTTGTGAAACGAGAAGACAGGGTCGTCGAAGAAAGGACTTAGATGAGGGGCACAAACGTTGTACTAGCTGCGGGGGAGTCGACCAGTCTCGATCTTCCAGCGCTGAGCGGCTTCGAGAACACCATGCTCTACATCATCTTGGCGATCTCACTTATGGCGCTCGCCTACGCCTTCATGCTTGTACGGGGCGTGCTCGCCAAGGACGAGGGCACCGACCAAATGAAGGAGATCTCTCTCGCGATTCGTCAGGGCGCCAACGCCTACTTGACGCGCCAGTTCAAAACGTTGTCCTACTTCGTGATCGTGCTTACGGGTGTGCTGCTGCTGCTAGAAGCCCCCTCCCCGGGGATCCGGATTGCACGATCGGTTGCCTTCCTGCTCGGAGCGGTCTTTTCGGCTGTGATCGGTTTCGTCGGGATGGGACTGGCGGTGCGCGCCAACGTCAGGGTCGCAAGTGCGGCTCGCCGCAGCCTGCGCGAGTCGATGTCGATCGCATTTCGGGCCGGAGGAGTCGCCGGCATGTTCACGGTCGGCTTGGGCCTTTTCGGCGCAACGCTGATCTTCATCATCTACAAGGGTGACGCTCCCCTGGTCCTGTTCGGCTTTGGTTTCGGCGGCGCTCTCCTGGCAATGTTCATGCGGGTCGGCGGCGGGATCTTTACCAAGGCTGCCGACGTGGGCGCCGATCTCGTCGGCAAAGTGGAGCAGAACATCCCCGAG
>JALZIO010000130.1 GCA_030860245.1 Actinomycetota bacterium
GCCGCCTTCAGCGGAAAGTCGATGTTCTGCATGACGCTCTTATGCGGATAAAGCGCGTAGCTCTGGAAGACCATCGCGATGCCCCGAGCACGGGGCGGGAGCCCGTTCACGACATTCCCGCCGATCAGGACCTCGCCCTCTGTCGGTTCCTCGAGTCCGGCGATAACCCGCAGCAAGGTCGTCTTACCGCAGCCGGATGGTCCGAGCAGAACCAGGTACTCGCCCGCGCTTGTTGCGATGTCGACGCCATCGACCGCCCTGACATCGCCTGTCGCGAAGTGCTTCTTCAGTCCCCGCACCTCGACGACGTGCGCCATGTTAAGTCCCCCATCGTCCCGCCGCGGCTCCACCCGGGGAGCGCCCGACTGCGTTGCCATGTTTGATTCCACGGACTCAGCCTCCGCCGACAAGGCCCTCGCGCCGCCACTTGCTGAAGATCTGCTCACACTCTTCGTGCGCCTGCTCGACCGACTGCTCAGCTTCCTGCTTACCGCGAGCGACGCGAGCGAGCATATTCGGCAGGACGAACGTGCCGTTGATCTCGCCGATGGCCGGATTCGCCGGTCCCGGGTGGCCGAGGTTCGTGGACCAGTCCAGCGCCGTCTTGAGAGGCCGGAGCTTGGTCGCGTCATCGCCCTCGATCGCGAACGGGTCCTCGTCGAGCCACCCATCTAGCTGCGGCACCTGGTCGGGATAACCCGGGAAGTCGTACATCTTCGACTCGTAGGAGACGCGCGCCAGGTTCTCGGTGTAGTGGAGCAGGAACTCCTGCGCGGCGTCGAAGTTGGCCGAGAACTTCGGAGCGATCCAATTGTACATCACGTGCTGGGCAGCCATCTGATCCTTGGGTCCCTCGAGCGCCGGCACGAAAAAGATGTCCCTCGCTATGTCCGGGATGCTCTCCTGCGCGGTACGCCAAGCCGAAATCGAGTTGAGGATATAGCTCAGCTGCCCGGCGATGAGCCCTTCGTTGTTCGAGGCCGGGTTCCAGGCGAACACTTCCTCGGTCATCGCCGCGCCGAACAGCTCCTCCGCGTACTGGACGGCGGCGATGGAATCGTCGGACATCAGTGTCACTTTCTCGTTCTCATCCTGCACCGAGCCCCCGTACGACCAGAGCAAGGCGCGGGCGTACATATTCGAGTCGAGTTCCTGCGACAGTCCCAGACCCATCTGAATGTTCTGCTCGCTGAAGATCCGTCCGCCCCCTTCAAGGAGCTCATCCCAGGTCGACGGCCCATTAGGGAAATCGACCTTCTCCCAAAGCGACTTGCGGTAGTCGCCTGGATCCGGCGACCACGCCGGTGCGTAGGCGTAGTAGTTCTCAGTCGTTGGATTGAAACTCGACTTTTGGCACAGTCCCAACTGCTCGCCGAAGCGCTTGTTGGCCTCGTCCATCAAGCCGTTCATGGGGTGAACGCTGGGCTCGAATTGGGACAGCGTCGCAATGAACTGGATGAGGTCGTGCCCCTCACCTGCGGAGATTTCGGATGAAACACGCGCTGGGATGCCGGTCACATCGATATGGTCGACCGTGACGTTGACGCCGACCTGCTCTCCCCATTGTGTCGCCCAGTCATCGAACCACACATCATGCTGCGGGACGAAGTGGCTCCACAGCAGGATGCGGAGATCGCCGGACAGCTGGCTCGACGGCTCTGAGAAGACCGGCGAAGGTCCTGCGCCCGAGGGGGTCTGCTGGCTCGGGGCATCTTGCCCTTCTGAGCAGGCCACCGCCAACGCGGCGACGCTCATGCTCTGGATGAACCTCCGTCGCGAAATCTGGTACCGGCTGTTCCGCGGGGTCATGATGCGCCTCCTTCATCAGCTCCCACGGAGGAAGCGGGCGGCTCACCGGTGAGGGGACCTATTTGGCCCGCGGAACCTGCTCGGCTGGGCTTATCAGATAAGCCCGATCCCCAGTTCCGGAAGATCCGTACGCTCCTCCCCCTTTGGGCGACCGTAGCACTTTCAGAACCGCCGTGCCGTGACGAGCCCCTGTCGGAGCACTACGGAAGGGAGGCGACACGAGGAAACTAAGCTGCCTGTAACTTTCGTGTTTGCCAAGGGATATGGAAGTTGTCAGCGACCTTGATTGCACCACTACGATGCCCCCTTCTGTTGCCCCGCCTTGAAAGGAGACGCCTTGAGTTATCGACCTAACCCGATCCACTGTGTCATACCGCCGGTCGTGCTAGAGGAGATCGCACGCAACGGAAGTGAGCGCCAGCGTGATTGGGCGCTTAGCACATTGGGACGCGACGCTTCGATCAGAGCCGCTCGACTCCAGAACGCCGCCAAACGTGACGGTGGCCCCAGGGAGGGCGCCGACACCCTTGCGGTGGCGTCGGTTCCACAACCCGATCGCAGGGTACGAGACGCCCAGAATCAGGAAAACGTTGCGGGTCCCATCGTGCGACGTGAGGGTGATCCACCAACCGAGGATGCCGCCATCAACGAAGCCTACGATGGTCTCGGAGACACCTTCTCGTTCTTCCATGAGGCCTACGAACGCAACTCAATCGATGACCAAGGCATGCCTCTAAGGGGCGTGGTGCACTTCGGTGTGGATTACGACAACGCCTTCTGGGATGGACGGAGGATGGTCTTCGGCGACGGAGACGGTGAGCTATTCCTGCGGTTCACCCTGTCTCTGGACGTCATCGGGCACGAGTTGGGGCACGGGGTCACCGAGGATGAAGCGGG
>JALZIO010000257.1 GCA_030860245.1 Actinomycetota bacterium
CCAGCCGGTCCCAGCTTGCTGATGAGGCCTCGCTCCTTGGCCATGCTGCGGCCGATCTGCCACAGCACCTGGGCGATGGCGCCGGCGGCGATTCCGAAAGCGAGTGCTGCCCAGGCCGGGGAAAAAGCAAATCCACCCAACCAGGCTCCAAGGATCGCCGGAGCACCCGCTATGGCGCCCAAAGCGGCGAAGTGCCACAGCGAAGGCCGTTGCTCGTCCGCACGTCCCAGGGGGGCGACGATTGCAAGGCCCTCCGTCGTGTTGTGCAAAGCGAAGCCGAGCACCAGGAAAGTGCCCAGCGCCGTTTCCCCGGTCGCAAGGGCCGCCCCGACCGCCAACCCCTCGCCCATGTTGTGCAATCCGATTCCACCGGCAATCAGATAGGCGAGCGCCAGACCACCGAACACCGTCGAACCCGGGCGGGCGCTGTGACGCCGATCGTTCAGCTTGACTTCCAGCGCCATCAACCCCAGGACGGCGCCCAACGCTCCCAACGCAAAGAGGCTCAGACCATTCAATGTCGCCGGTGCGGCGGCAGACAGCTCGAGACCTTCTGCCACCGTGTCTATCAGCAGGAATGCAAGCAGGCCGAGGGTCAAAGCGAGGAAGAAGTTGAGCCACCGCTTGTCGGCTCGCCTCAAGGAGGGAAACCACATCAAGCCGATGGCAACCGGAATGACTCCTATGTAGAGACCCAGGAGCGCGTAGATTCCCAGAGTCGAGGCGTCCGGTTCCGGGGTCAACGCAGCTACTTCGATCTCGTGTTCGATCGCGACGCCCGTGGAGGTAATCAGAGAGATGTTGACAGGCATCCCGTCCTCCCACGGATAAGGAATCGTCAGGTCGGAGGTTTCGAGCCGTCCGAGATCGGCGTCTGTGGCACTGAAGTCCCAATATGCGTCGTTGACCAGCACCTGGGCGATATGAACGGGATCGGGACCATCGTTGCGGAGCTGCAATTTGATGCCGGCTTCGGAGAAGATCGTGCGTTCAAAGGCGATGGCTTCGACAGGTGGGACCTCTCGAAGGGTGGCGATTGGGTTGGCGACGAGAAAGACGAGGACCAGCGCAGCGATGACGACAAGGGGAACCAAGCCAGCCAACCAGGTGGGAAATCGCCTCGAACCGGCAGTGATCGTGGCCACCTAGCTGACCTCGAACGAACTCATCCATCCGAGCTCGACGAACTCGGTCTGGTGGGCGTGGAACATGAACCGGCCGGGCTCACGGTAGGTGAACTCGATCATGTGGCGTTCGGCCTGGCCCATGGAAATAGTGTCGGTAAACTCATCGGGCTCCAGCGACGTACCGGTGCGAAAGAGTTGAAAGAAGTTCGCGTGGATATGAATCGAGTTGAGGGGGTCAAACTCGGTGATGTTGATGACGTGCGCCCGTTGAAGTTCACCGGCGTTGATCTTGATTGGGTCGTTCATGAAGTGAAAGGCCACGGTGTTGATCGCGTACACCTCGTTGGACCCGTCGAAGTTGGTGTCGAATGCATTCATCACCATGACCATCTCGTTGGCATCCGGACGACCCTTCTTGGGGTCGATGATTAACGCGCCGTACAGCCCCCTGTGAATATGCTGAGCCAGGGGAAGTGAGTGGCAGTGGTAAAGGTGTGTACCGAAGGGCTCTGCGACGAAGTCGTAAACGAACTCCTCACCGGGGGAGACCTCACCCGCGCCCGGCACCCCATCCATACCTGCCGGATGGATCCCGTGCGTGTGAATGGTGTGGTTGTGGGCTGAGGCGTTCACCAGCTTGAGCCGGATGCGGTCACCCTCGGTAACCCTGATGGTTGGCGCAGGGACTCGCCCGTTGTAGGTCCACGCCGGAAAGAAGACCCCGGGTGCTACTTCGATTTCCTTGTCCAGGGCCAGGAACTCGTACTCGTGCACGGTGCGCCCGGACCGATCCTTCGAGGTTTCTCCGTAATCGAAATCGGTCAGGATCTTGGTTGGGTCAAACCCGTTCCGGGCGTGATCGACCCTCCCGACGGCCCCGAGGGAACCGGCCCCGTGGCCCATCTGACCCGGGTGGCTCATGTCCGAGTGCTGCCCACCGGTCATATCGGAGTGCTCCTGAGCCAGCGCGAGGTTTCGACCGCCGAGCACCGCCGCGCCTCCCAATGCCCCGGCCCCCAGTCGCCTGATGAGACCTCGCCGGGTCACGATACCCATATCGCCTCCGCAACGCCCTTGGGGATCGAGTGGGTTTCCTGGCCGCCCACGACAACAACCAGCGGCCCGTTGACCGGTGTCCGCCCGACGACCTGCAGTACCACGCCCGGACCAATGCCCACGGCGGCCAGATACCGGAGAACCTCGGGCAGATTGTCCGAGACCCATGCGACGGTGGTTTGGGCCCGTTCTTCGATTTCCGATAGCCTGCGCTCGCTCCTCGCCGGCATGATCCCTTCCCTGCTGGGAATCGGCTGTCCGTGGGGATCGCTCGTCGGGTGGCCCAGACCGGCGTCTATGCGCTCCTCCAACTCCTCCGACAGGACATGTTCGAGGATCTCGGCCTCTTTGTGGACCTCGTCCCACGGCACATCCAGCGCCTTGACCAGGTATGCCTCCAACAGCCTGTGATGACGTACCAGCTCCAGCGCCACCCGCCTGCCCGCCTCTGTGAGGGCGCTCCCCTGGTATGGCACGTGCGCGACGAGGCCCATCTCGTGGAGTTTCTTCAGCATGTTCGTGGCCGACGGAGCCGAGACGGTCAGGCGTTGGGCGATGGCATTCGTCGAAACCGGCTCGTCCATGGGCCGCTCATGGCTCTCCGTCTCGAGGTAGAGAGCCTTCAGATAGTCCTGGGCGCTCGGAGAGACGGTGGTAAGCATGAGGCGATTTTAGCCCCTACTAAATTTTATGCAACCGGCCACTGGGTTCAGCCGCTCTAGTCCCGCAGCTCCAGGCGGACCTCTTCGACCCCATCGCCTTCGGCGGAGATTGTGGCCGCCACTGAGACCGCGAAACCGCATTTCTCCAGGACACGCAGCGAGCCGAGGTTGTGCGTAGCGACGTGGGCGAAGAGGGGCCGCTCCGGCACCTCCCGCAGGACTCCGACAGGGCTCTGGTGGCGACCCTCGGCCCCAGTAGCGCTTGCCGAGCCAATATCCGACTTTCCGTTCGCCGTCCTCGCTCCAGCTGGAGATATTGCCCGCAACCTCCCCTGCAAAGAGGATGGTCTTCGGCGGGTAGAGGAGTCCTCCTTGCAGAACGTGGACAGTGCCTTCGACTTTGCCAGCACCTCAGTGTCAAGCTCCTCCTGACGGTACATGTAAGCGTTCAGCGCCTTGATGCCGGGCCCCGTGACCTGGAGCATCCAACGAATGTCGGTTGGGCAGGACGAAAACAAGGTCCTTGGGATAACCCGGCCCGCCAAAGTGTTCAAGTCGAAACTCTTGGTCGAGGATGGCACGGGGAGGGCGGTTGGGGAAATCGTGCAGAAGAACGTATTCGGGAAAATCCGCTTTGACCTGCTCGGCTCGTCAGGAGAGACCCTCGGTCCGATCATGGCGGAGAACTGGCGGGCCTGGGACTTTTCGATCGAAGATTCGATTAGGCAAGGAGGTGGGGCGTATCGACAAGAAGTTCGTGGGGGGTGTTGAAAGCGGTCTTTACACCCGCCGACAACTACGTCGTCGACATCGATCCGTCGCTGAGCGGAGACTTCAGACTCTTTGCAATCGCCCCTCGACGGCTGTGGACACCGCACTCAAACAGGACGCCCGAGGCCTCAGCGTGACAGACTTGATTCCGGACTGACACGGAGCAATTGCAGGACGGCGACCCCCTGACTCGGGACACTCGCCCACCCACCCATAGGATTGCCCGATGCACAACACCAACGGAGTACTCATTCATGCCGCCGGGCTGATCAAGAGGTTCGGCGACTTCGTCGCGGTAGACGGGATCGATTTCGAGGTCCGGCGCGGCGAAGCCTTTGGTTTTTTGGGGCCCAACGGGGCGGGAAAGACCTCGACCATGCGCATGATTGGTTGCACGTCTGCGCCCACCGATGGTGTGCTGAGCGTGATCGATATGGACACCATCGCCGAGGCTTCGCAGATCAAGTTTCGCATCGGGGTAGTTCCTCAGATCGACAACCTCGATATCGAGCTGAGCGTCCGCGAGAATCTCGAGATGTACGCGCGATACTTCGACATTGGGCGCTCCGATGCGTCTGGTCGGATTGACGAGCTACTCGATTTCGTGCAGCTCGCCGAGAAGCAAACGAACCGAGTGGAGTCACTTTCAGGTGGCATGAAGAGACGGCTGACGATAGCTCGTGCCCTCGTCAACCAGCCCGAGCTCTTGCTCTTGGACGAGCCAACCACGGGTTTGGACCCACAGGCCCGGCATCTGGTGTGGGACCGGCTGTATCGGTTGAAACAGCGTGGCGTCACCCTGGTGATCACCACCCACTACATGGACGAGGCCGAGCAGCTCTGCGACCGCTTGGTGATCATGGACAAAGCAGCCATCGTTGCCGAGGGTTCACCAGGTGCGCTGATAGCCGGCTATTGCACTCGGGAAGTACTCGAGCTGCGTCTCTCCGATGAGAACCGGGCGCACCTGAGGAGCTCCATCGACGGTCTAGTCGACCGAGCCGAATGGTTGCCGGATCGTGTCTTGCTGTATACCGACACTGGCGACCATACGCTAGCCGCAATTCACGAACGAGGAGTACAGAGTGAGACTGCGCTCGTTCGGCGATCTTCGTTGGAGGATGTCTTTCTCCTTCTCACAGGCAGAACCTTGATCGAGTGAACGCGACCAAGGTTGTGCGTCGGAACGCACTCGTGTTCTGGCGGGGATGGCGGAGCTCAATGTTCCTCTCTGTGTTGGGCCCCGTGCTCTTTCTGACTGCGATTGGGGTGGGATTGGGCTCGCTCGTCGACCCGAATGTGCAGGCGTTCGGGGGTGCCGGCTACCTCGCCTACTTCGCCACCGGAATGCTGGCCGCCCATTGCATGCAAAGCGGAGCATTCTCCGCTTCATATCCGATGATGAGCAAGCTCACATGGCAGAGGAACTACGAGGCGATGCTTGCGTCGCCTCTGGGAGTGCGGGACATTTTCTTCGGCGAGCTGGCATGGATCGGGGTCTTGCTGGCCCAGCAGACGATCCCGTTCTTCTTGATTATGGCCCTTTTCGGCCTCTTCGATTCGCCGCTTGCGATCCTGGCCATTCCGGCAGCGGTCCTCACTGGGTTGGGTTTTGCCGCCGCGGTTATGGCGCTCACCGCGACGTTGAAGACAGACCAAGCATACGCGTGGCTTTTCCGCTTCGTGGTGACTCCGCTGTTCCTTCTCTCCGGCACTTTCTTTCCCATCGGCGATCTTCCAGCCTGGGCGGTGGCGGCGGCTCAGGTCACGCCCCTGTATCACGGCATCGAGCTTGTGAGGGGTGTGACGATCTCGGATCTCACGCTGTCGACGGGCCTGACACACCTTGCCTACCTCCTGCTCTTTCTTGCCGTCGCGATCACGGTTGGTATCAGAAACCTGGTCATTAGGCTGGCGCCGTGACCACCGTTCGAGCTCCCGCATATCCGCTGCCTTCGGTGCGCCGCTCGTTGAGGCTGGTCCAGCGGAACGCGCTCGCCTACAGGCATGCCTGGATTGCGATCCTGAGCGGGTTTTTCGAGCCAATCTTCTATCTGGGGGCGGTCGGCTTCGGAGTCGGGCAATTCATCGATTCGATCCCTTACCGCGGCGCCGAGATCTCGTATGCCTCTTTCATGGCACCCGGCATGCTGGCTGCGTCGGTTCTCAACGGCGCACTGTTCGATGGCTTCTTTGGGCCCTTCTTCAAGCTGAGTTACGAGAAGATCTATGACGGGATCTTGACGACACCGGTAAACCTCTCTGACATCGTGGTGGGGGAGATCATGTGGGCGGTGATGAGAGGAACCATCTACTCCGTTGGGTTCATGACGGTCATGCTTGCTCTGGGGCTGGTCCACTCCGCCTGGGCGGTGCTGGCCCTTCCCGCGGTCGTTCTATCGGGAGCAGCTCTCTCCTCCGGAGCAATGATCCTCACCGCAACCACTAAGGAGATCTCGTCTCTCGAGAAGGTGATGACCCTGGTGGTTTTTCCCCTCTTTCTATTTTCGGGGACGTTCTACCCGGTCTACCTGTATCCAGGCTGGCTTCGCCCGATCGTGCAGCTGACTCCGCTCTATCACTCGGCGTCCCTCCTGCGCGGACTCACGACCGGTGTCGTGGATGCAAGCCTTCTGTGGCACGTCCTCTATCTGGGGGTCATGTTCGCAATCTGCCTTGCGGTAACGATCCGATTGATGAGGAGACGCTTTACCGATTGACCCGGTTGCTGGGTCGGTGCATTTCTGCGCCGCCATAATTACGCGCAACGCGTCTAAACGTTCTCGGGAACCTCGTCCTTGTCGGGCTGCGGCACCTCTATCGTCGGCTTCTCGAGCTCCGTGGAGAGAACGATTGTGGTCTGGGTGCGCGCCACTCCTCGAATCGAACGGATGCGGCGCAGGAGCTGTTCGATGTCCCGGTTCGTTGCCGTGCGCACCTTGAGCAGATAGCAGTCCTGCCCTGCGATGCGATGGAACTCCAAGACGTCGGGCTCCTCGCAGATGCGGGCGACAATTGGTTCGTCGGCTGCGAACTCGTCCCCTTCGGACAGGGTGACCATGACGAAGGCGGCATGGTAGCGGTCGAGCTCGTAGGGATCGAGGATGCACGTGTAGCCGGCGATTACTCCACGCTGCTCGAGCTTGCGGACCCGCTCATGCACGGCCGGGCCGGACAGACCGACCGCTTTGGCGATCGCGGCATGCGACATCCTTCCGTCCTCCCGAAGGAGCCGAAGGATGTGGTGATCGACGCGGTCGAGACCGGTAGCCATCGGCTACCGGTCTCGCCGGATCAGACCGCCGCGTGTTCTCCGGATCGACGGGGGGGTCGTCACTGTCGGAGACAGCGCGGGGTCCAACTTGTAGAGCACGAAACTGGTCATCTGTGATCACTTTCCTCTCTCGACTGTCCTGGGTTGCGGTCCTCGCTCGGGCGAGCCAGCGGTTCGGCCCACTTCTGCGTGTTCAAGAGCAGCCAGACCACATTCTTCATCTTGTTACCTCTCGTTCGTTCAGGCTGGAGTGCTGCATCCAGTCGTTGCCGTCCCTGCTGTCGGTTCCGAACAGGGTGGCCAGGACCAGGAGCGCCACCAGCACCACTCCGAAGATTGCTAAGCTCATGGGAGCCTTCACCTTCCTAACTATTGCTTCTGCCTCTCCTTACAAAGGATAGAATAGCGCCTTATATGAGCCTCGTCAAACCACTTCTAAAGGTAATCGGACAAATAGGCACCTAAATCCGGAGTAGTCGGGTTCACGAGGTGGATTACAAAGGCAGGAACGCCAGTACGCCTAAGATACTAAGGAACGAGAAGCCCGGTCTGGGCCGATCCGCACTCGTCTCCCGGATTCGGCCCCCGACACGGCCCAGAAGCGCCCCACGTGAGGCGATCGGAGTTTTGCGCCAGGGCGATGGCTCTTGAGTTCAGCTCGATGAGGAAGCGATTTGGGCTTGGGACCTGGCGGAGGCAGTGTGACTGACGCTCGACCTGGAGGTGGCCATGTGATGGAGCATTCTGCTACAGGTCCGCTTGGCAACTGCGGAGGAGGGAGCAGCTGGAGTAACCGAGCTTTCTCCAAGGGTAGGAGACCATCAGCCAGTCCGGATTGGGCTCTTCCACTACACGAGGGCGCGCTTTGGCCCCGATCGTTGACCCAGCCTTACGCGTGGATCAAGCGCCGCGTAGGCCAGGTCTACGAGGAGATTTATCAGCACGACTACTCCCGAGATGACAATCACGATCCCCGACATGATGGGGAAGTCATAGAAATCCCTGGCTTGGAGAAGCAGCGCGCCCAACCCGGGTATGCGGAAGATGGTCTCGATGATCACGCTGCCTCCGAGAAGGAGCCCAAAATCGAGCCCGAACATGGTTACGACCGGGGTTAGGCCGCTGCGAAGCTGGTGTCGCAGCACTCCCTTCTGATCCAAACCTTTGGCATGGGCGGTCCTTATGTAGTCCTCCGAGCCAACATCCAGCAGTTGACTGCGAATCGTGCGCGCGTAGATCGCTATCAACGGGAAAGCCAAGCAGATCCAGGGCAGCCACATAGCCGCCAGCCATTCGATCGGATTCTGGGTCAGTGGCACGTAGCGATTCCCTGCATATATGCCGGTGACGCGGTAGAAGAACATGAGCCCCGCCAAAGCGATGACGAAGGCCGGCACCGACAGGGCAGCAAGCGCAAGGATCTCGGGGATGCGGTCCCCCCACCGGCTTCGCTTGCGCGCCGAGGCAACGCCGATCGCAAGTCCTCCGAGCAACCACAACAGGGATGCGCCGAAAGCTATGGAAGCCGAAGCCGGCAGCGCCTGCATAACGACGTCGCGCACCGGCGCGCCGAAGGCGTAGGAGAAACCCAGATCACCTCTTGCCAGGGCGGTGATGTAGTTTCTGTATTGAACCAGGACCGGCTGGTCAAGGCCCAGTCCGTGTTCCACCCTCCGCATGTCTGCCTGAGACGCCTGGCGCCCCGCGATGAGGACGGCCACGGGGCTGATCTCGCCTCGCTCGCTCTCGCCTCCGCCTCCCGGGACCACGAAATAGATGACAAAGACCGCGGACGCGACCAGGAACATCGTGACTATGCCCCATACCAGTCGTCTTGCCACGTACCAGCCCACTTGAACCTGTCCTTCCGTGCGCCTGGGCCCCACAGGCGGTCGGGGGCGCCATTTCGGAATGCCCGACAGGCCTACTACCCTGGTAGGAGACTCTACTCTAGAACGGGTTGGGATTCGGCGGGTCACCGCTCACCTAGCGGGGTCTTTTAGAGGCAGACGGGGCGGGAGTCGAACCCGCCCTGCGACCTTCCGTCTGTTCCTGCGGTGTACCTACGCTTCGTTGCTCAGCTCACAGCCGCTGTACTCGTCGATGTCGGAGTCGCCGGTGCAGGTGTCGGTTCCGTCCTGCCCCGAGAGCAGATCCTGCGAACCATCCATAGCATTGATGGTGTCATTGCCGATCCCACCGAAGATGCGATCCGGTGAGTCGTCGCTCGAGCCGGAAGTCGATCCGATGGTGTCGTCTCCGGACAGGCCGTAAAGGGTGTCAGATCCCGTGCCGCCATCGAAGCCGTCGTTGCCGGGACCGCCCTTGTAGACGTCATTGCCTTCCCCGCCGGTTCCCGAGTCGTTGTCCCCGCCGCCGAGGAGGTGATCGAAACCTGGGCCGCCGTTGAGTGTGTCATCTCCGGCAGCTCCGGCCATACGGTCTCTTCCCTGGACGCCGTTTAGCGTGTCGTTTCCCGTGGATCCGCATACGGT
>JALZIO010000190.1 GCA_030860245.1 Actinomycetota bacterium
TGCTGCTCAAACCCGTGCAAGCGGCACAGGTCGCGGCGACCGCGCTGGCCGGCGAACGCATGCCGCAAAAGGCAACCTACTTCTGGCCCAAAGCGCCGACGGGGCTGGTCTTCCGCTCGCTCGGTTAGGCTAGAGATCGAGCGAGCGACGGCTCGCCGCGTCTTCCAGGTCGACCTCGAGCCTCGGATGCCCCCCGAGATCGTCGGCTGCATCGATCGCCTCAGCCATGTTGCTCGGCCGTCGCGCACGGCCAAGCAGACGCGGCGACCCGACCTTCAGCACGACATAGTCCATTCGGGAAGCTCGCACCCGGGCGAGCAGGTGATCGGGCGGCCGCGGGGTGCACACAACCAGACGCTCCACCCCGGCGAGCTCGGCCCCTTCGAGCACGGCCTCTATGGAAGCCTGCGCGTCCTCGAACACCACGACCGTGCGCACGTCTTGCGCAGCACGCTCGACGAGATCTGCATCGGCCTCAGAACCCTGGGCCACGTAAGCGCCGAGCTCTTTCCAGCGTGCTGCAGACGCCGCGTCGGCTTCGATGACCCTTACTGTGTCGCCCTGTGAGGTCAACAAATTTACGAGGGCCGACCCGATCCTTTTGGAGGGGCGGAGGAGGAGCACACTCATGGGATCAAACTCTTACCTTGAGTATGTCTCTTGCAACCGAGAAGCGGACGTGCGAGGCGGACCCGAGGGGCTCGCCGTCTACGTGGCGGCTGAACGGTTCCTCCGATTTCACCTCGAAGGCAACTTGGTCGGCGCTATAGAAAGCGTCGGCATGGTCTGCCAAGCTTCCGGAAACCACGGACTTCCAGGCGTAAGCAGGGAGAGCCTCGATCCGCATCTTGCGGAGGGCGAACACGTCGACCCCTCCATCCAGTCGCGCCCCCGGCGTCAACTGCACGGGGCGCCCTCTAAAATACGCGTAGGGCGCGCTGTTCGACGCGATCACCATCGCGACTCCGATGTGGCCCCACTCCCCCCACAGTTCCATTGACGGATTGCGGTGCCTGTAGGTGCTCGCGAGCAGGCGCCATGCACTCCAGTAAAAGTACGGCTCACCGAAACGGTGCTTGGATGCAACCCTGCTCTCGACGCGCTCCGCCGCCTCCGCGTCGAAACCGCACCCCGCACTGAACGTGAAGTACCTGTCGTCCATTCGCCCCAGTGTCACCTTTCGCTCCGCGCGTCGTTCGTCGATGAGATGGGCAACCGCGTCAAACGGATCGCGCGGCACTCCCAGGATGCGGGCAAAGACGTCCATGGTCCCTCCGGCTATTATCCCGAGGCACGACGAAGTACCCGCAAGGCCGGTTGCAACTTCGTTGAGGTGCCCGTCGCCGCCCCAGGCGATCACAAGCTTCACTCCCGCCCCTGCGGCCTGTGCCGCCAGCCCGATCGCGGCATTGCGTCCGGTGGTGGAGTAAACATCGAGACTGTATCTGGCCCCCAACGCGCTCAACACGTTGGTGGACAGCGGCGCCGACAGCCGGCGCGCGTTGGGATTGATGAGGACGACCGCAGCGGGCTTAACGGGTCCAGCTATCATTCGCCCATGCAATACGAGTCAGGGAACGCGACGGACATCCAGACCATCGACACGGGGATGCGAGGCGACCAGGCTATTACCGGCACGTTCATCGTCCGGGGTGAAGAGACGGCGCTGGTCGAGACGGGGCCCAAATCCACGGTTGCCAACGTACTCTCCGGTTTGAGAGATGCCGGCGTCGAGAGCGTCGATTGGATTGTGGTCACCCACATCCACCTCGACCATGCCGGGGCCGCGGGCACCCTCGCCCGGCGCTGGCCCGAGGCTAGGGTGGCCGTCCATGCCCTCGGCGCGCGGCATCTGACCGACCCCTCGAAGCTGTGGGCGAGCGCGCGCCGCATCTACGGTGACGCGATGGAGGAGCTGTGGGGCGGGATGGACCCCGTACTTCCAGATCGCATAACGGTCTTGTCCGACGGGGACATGATCGACCTCGGGGGCCGAACTCTGCAGGCCGTCGAGACGCCCGGACATGCCCGCCACCACCACGCGCTGCTGGATGACTCGACGGGTGCTCTCTTCGCAGGGGACGCTCTCGGCGTCCGGCTCCCCGATGTCGGCATCAACCGGCCCGCCACCCCTCCCCCGGAGTTCGATCTCGATCAGGCCATAGAGTCGATCAAGCGCATCCGCGACCTGGGCGCGGAATCATTGTGGCTGACGCACTTCGGCCCCACCGACCGCGGCACGAACCCCGCCACGCCGGCAGAGGCCTGCGCCGAAGCCATCGAATCTCTCTCCCGGTGGAATGACTGGGTGTGCGCCGGCCGGAGACAGAGCAGCGAGCCGGAGGCGGTGACGCGCTTTGTCGTGGAGAGGTCGAGAGAGGCGCTCGAGAGCTCACTCGCGCCCCGCGAGGTGACCCGGCTTGAGCTCACGACCTCATACTCCATGAACGTGTCGGGCTACATGAGGGCGATCGACAAGGCCGAGGCGGGCAAGTAGCCGGTCGAGGATTTGTCCGTCTGCTTCACTGTCGCGCTCGCAGGCGCTGGAGGTGATGGCGAACCGCCTCCCCGACCTCCGGTGCTCGATGACCATGTGCAACCGATTGGGCTGCTTGAACAAGAGGTTGGTGCCGTGAGTTCACAGCCGGGCGGCGCGCTCCGGTGCGTCGGTGAGCTCGGGATCGACCGCAGCGACCGCCTCGAACCATTCGCGCGCCTGCGTGTAGCGCCCCCGGCGCGCCAGGAGGTCGCCCAGCACGTACCAGGCACGCAGGTGATGTTCCTCCGCGGCCTCCGGACGAAGCTCGAGCCGCTCGAGCCGTGCGATTGCATCGTCGATGCGCCCCATGTCCGCGAGGGCGCCGGCACCCACTATTGCGGCCTCATAGAAGACGCTCGGATCGCCCCGGCCCGGAAGGACCTCATCACAAAGCTCCAGAGCACGCTGCGGCTTGGCCAGAGCTCGGTAGCAGTCGGCCAGCACGGGGTTCTGATCCGTCGCCCCCGAGATGCGCCGGAAGGTGGACAGCTCGGTTGCCGCCTGCTTCCACCGTTCGGCGTGGTAGTAGGCAAGGCCGAGGAACTCACGAACGGTCGTCGATCGCAGCGCGATGTGTTTCGCCTGTTCGCCCAGGCGGATGGCTTCGTCGAGGTCGCCGGCCATGAACGCGCCTACGGCCTCCGAGAAAACCTGCACCAGGATCTCGCCCTTTCCCGGGCGCGCCGTACCTTGGAGCTCCCTCACTATCTCGTCCGACAGATGAGCGGCCTCATGCTTGCGGCTACGGGTGGACGGCCGGTTGGACCGGCGGGGCTGCGGACCGGCGCGCCGACCACCCTTCGCGGGGGGTGAGCTTCGTCTCGGGGGCTGGTTGGGCATGCCACGACCTTACTTGTCACGCGCAAAGAGGCCGCCCGAAGGCAGCCTCTTCACTTCAATAAGAATCCCGGCGGCGACCTACTCTCCCGCCCCGTCTCCAGGGAAGTACCATCGGCGCTGGAGGGCTTAACTTCTGGGTTCGGAATGGATCCAGGTGTTTCCCCTCCGCCATTGCCACCGGAAAGCT
>JALZIO010000231.1 GCA_030860245.1 Actinomycetota bacterium
GGGACGCGCCGGTGGCTCGATTTGGCCCGGGGAATCCCGATAGGGTCGGGGAGGTTTTAAGAGGCATGTCCACCGCAAACGAATCTCGTCGACTGGTGATCGTCGGCTCGGGCCCCGCCGGGCTGACCGCGGCCGTGTATTCGGCCCGTGCAAGCCTCGCGCCGCTCCTGATCGAGGGAGTGGACGCGGGCGGGCAGCTGATGCTCACCACCGAGGTCGAAAACTACCCCGGCTTCATCGACGGGATCATCGGCCCGGAGCTTATGGAGCGTATGCGCAAACAGGCCGCTCGCTTCGGCACCGAATACGTGTCCGGAAACGTCACCGAGGTCAACTTCTCCACCCGGCCCTTCTCTATCGCCATGAGTGAACGCACTATCCTCGCCGACGCTGTCATCCTTGCGACCGGCGCCCAGGCCAAGATGCTGGGGGTGCCCGGCGAGCGTGAGCTCCTGGGACATGGGGTATCGACCTGCGCCACCTGCGACGGCTTCTTCTTCCGGGAGCGCGAGATCGTGGTCGTGGGGGGCGGTGACTCCGCCATGGAGGAGGCCATCTTCCTGACCAAGTTCGGATCGAAGGTCACCGTCGTACACCGGCGAGACAAGCTGCGCGCCTCCAAGATCATGCAGGACCGCGCCTTTGCCAATCCGAAGCTCGAGTTCGTCTGGAACGCGAGGGTTCAGGGAATCGTGGGTGACACCACGGTGAAGGGCTTGCGCGTCGAGGATCCCCAAACCGGCGCCGTCTCGGAAATGGCCGCCGACGGCGTCTTCGTCGCAATCGGTCACACGCCGAACACCGGGCTGTTCGAGGGCAAGCTCGACCTCACCGAGGGCTACATCGACGTGGAGCCGAACACCACCAGGACATCGGTCGAGGGCGTGTTCGCCGCCGGCGACGTAGTGGATTCGCACTACCGCCAGGCCATAACCGCGGCCGGCATGGGCTGCATGGCCGCCATCGACGCCGAGCGCATGCTCTCAGATGTCCCGCTGACCGAAACCGCCTGGTAAAGGGTCTTGGCCGGGGGCGACGCCCCTGCCATACTTAGCCCGCTTCGGGGCACGCACCTGCCCTGGCACGGCCCACAGATGTCACCTGCGCCCGGCTCGAGGCCATGGGGGAACGGTAGGCATCCCACATAATCCAATTCTGCGAGGGGCTTATACGACCCATGGCCAACTTGATCAAACCAGGAGATCGCTCCACTCAGGTGGGCGATGTGCAGGCTCGATTGCGGGCGCTCGGCATTGCGGTGGACGACGACGCAGGGTGGTTCGGGGACTCGACTACGCAGGCCGTGCGCACGTTTCAGCAGCAGCGGGGAATACTCGTCGACGGGATCGTGGGGCCCAGCACTTGGGGTGAGCTGGTCGGGGCGTCACGGCGACTGGGAGACGCCATCCTCTACCTCAAGCAGCCGCTCATGCGAGGTGATGACGTGACCCTGCTCCAGGAGCGGCTCAACGCACTCGGATTCGACGCCGGACGCAGCGACGGCATCTTCGGGTGGGCCACGGATTCCGCAGTGCGCGCCTTCCAGAAAGAGTACGGAGTCGCCGAAGACGGCATGTTCGGACCCAGGAGTCACTCCGCCCTCATGGGGTTGCGAGTCGATCGACAGGGAACGGCCGCAGGGCTGCGGGAGGAGCGGCGGCGCGTAGAGCGCGGGGGTCGCGGCCTGGGCGGGGCGATGGTCATAATCGACCCCGGTCATGGAGGCCCCAACCGCGGCAACCTCGGCACGAACGGCGCCTGCGAGGCGGATCTCTGCTGGCAGCTCGCCCTGCAGGTGGCCGAACGCCTGGCCGCCGCAGGCGCCACCTCTCGCCTCACCCGCACGGAGACCGAAGATCCCGACTACTCCGAACGGGCCCGGCGCGCCAATCAGATCGGCGGTGACATGTTCCTCTCCCTGCACCTCAACACCTACGACGAGCCCACGGCTGGGGGTTCGTCGACCTACTACTTCAGCACCTCGCAGGCTGCGCAACGGCTTGCAGAGGGCATCCAGGGCGAGTTAGTAGGACTGGGGCTCAACAACTGCCGCTCCCACGGTCGCTCGTACGCGGTGCTCAAGGAAACACGGATGCCGGCGGTCCTCATCGAACCCGTGTTCATCACCAACCCCGATGAGGAGAAGAGGCTGCACGACCGGGAGTTCCTGAAGGCGCTTGCGCTGGCGATCATCGCCGGACTCGAGCGCTATTACAGCGACGTGACTTAGCAGGTAGGGCCGCCCCGGCGTCAGGCCCGCCTTCCCTTGCACTCTCGGGCCCGGTTCGCCGGTGCTGCGGAGCATTCCATCCCCTCGGCGGCCGCGAGCTGGTGGTCGGTCCGCGAGAGCCCGGATCAGTCGAGACTGACGACCGTGGGTTGCCCGGCCGCCGACTCACCGATGATCCTGCGCATAAGCCGGTCGAGCTCCTCCAGCGACACGAAATCGATCGTCACCTTGCCCTTGCGTTTGCCCATCTCTACTCTGACCCTGGTCTGCAGGTGGTCGGCCAGGCGGCGCTGCGCTTCGCTCACGAGCGGAGGGCGCGCCGGATTATCCGTGCCTGAACGGCCCAGGCCCGTCTCCGAGATGGCTCCGTAGCGGCGGACGAGGTCCTCGGTCTCGCGCACCGACAGCCCCTCCTGCACGGCGCGCCGTGCGAGCCGTTCCTGGAAGGGATTACCTTGAAGCCCCAGGAGCGCCTTACCGTGCCCCGCAGTCAGCCTGCCTTCTGCCATGAGCCGCTGGCTCGAGGTCGGCAGGTCGAGCAGTCGGAGGGCGTTGGTGATGCTCACCCGGCTGCGCCCCAGCCGGCCCGCCAGGGCCTCCTGTGTCAAACCACCCTCGTCGATGAGCTGACGGTAGGCAGAGCCTTCTTCGATCGGGTTGAGATCGGCGCGGTGCAGATTTTCCACCAGGGCGCGCTCCAGGGAGCCTCGTGGATCCGTCTGGACGACCACAGCAGGCACGCGGCCGAGGCCGGCCCGGCGCGCCGCCCGCAGTCTGCGCTCCCCCGCCACAAGCTCGAAGCGATCCGCAGGCCGCTTCTGAAGCAGCAACGGCTGTAGCACACCGAGCTCCTTTATCGATGCGGCGAGCTCCTCGAGGGCGACCTCATCGAAGGTCCGGCGGGGCTGGTCGGGATTGGGCTCGATCGCGTCCACGGCGACCTCCAGAAACCCATTCCCCTCCTGTGGCGCCGGGTGGGGTTCGGCCTGAGGCAGCAGCGCATCGAGGCCGCGACCGAGCCCCGAGCGCCGTCCGGAACCCCTCGTCCTGCCGGTTTCGGATTCTCTTTCGGGCGGCCGGGAGGTCAACGTTCAGGTCCTCTCGCCGCGTGCTCCTCGGCGCGACGGTCCCACGGTTCCAGGCGCGGCCACACGTCCTCCACCCCGGCGGGCTCGGAAGCTTGGGTTCCGTAGGCGCGCCCGTCGGGAGGTGCCGGGAGGCGCCTGAGCGGACGGGCCAGCCCGTAACGCTCGGCGACCTCGGAGGCGAGCGCCCGGTACGCCTGCGAGCCCCGGGACCCGGGATCGAGAGTTACTACCGGCTCACCGAAAGAGGGCGCCTCGGACAATCGCACGCTGCGAGGGATCACGGTGTCGAAGACCAGATCTCCGAAGTGCCCTCGGACCTCGAGGGCGACCTGCTCTGCCAGCCGCGTCCTTGCGTCGTACATCGTCAAGACAACTCCTCCTATCCGCAGCTCAGGATTGAGAGCCGCACGCACGCGCTCGGCGCTGCCCAGCAGACGCGCCACGGCCTCGAGTGCGTAAAATTCGCACTGGACGGGCACGAGGACATCGCGCGCCGCAACCAGTGCATTGACGGTGAGAAGACCGAGAGACGGGGGGCAGTCCAACAGGACGACCCTGTAGCGTTCCGTCGCATCGGCGAGGCTCTCGGCCAGGCGATGCTCTCGCTCCATTGTGGCTACGAGCTCGATCTCGGCACCTGTCAAATCCAGGGAGGAAGGGACGCAGGTCAAACCGGGAACCTCGGTCTGCACCGCCACCTCATCCAGAGAGGCGGATCCCGTGATCAGGCTGTACGTCGACCGCTCGACCTGGCGGTGATCGATACCCAGACCGGTCGTGGCGTTGGCCTGGGGGTCGAGATCGACGACGGCCACAGGGTGACCGGCCAGGGCGAGCCCCGCCGCCAGGTTGACGCAGGTCGTCGTCTTACCGACTCCGCCCTTCTGGTTGGCGACACATACCACCACCCCCTCACCTTGGGGTCCATTATGGGGAGCTAAAATGTCCCAGCCATTCAGGTTCAAGCCGCCGGACGCCCCTCTCTTCTTCCTCGCGCCACACCACCCCCTAGCGCCGTACTATAGCGAGCCCCTTCTCGGTCTCCTCGGCTTCCGGAGGAATCTCAGCAGCCGCCCCCACAAACACCACCGCGGCTCCTCCGGTAGAGACCAGCGGCAGTCCCAGGCGGAAGGCGGCGGAGGGAGGCGCCACCGCTCGCAGGGTCACAACCGGATGCGCACCCAGGAAGGCCTGGTCCTGCGCAATCTCCTCGGCGCGACGAACCACCACCTCGCAGTTCAGGTTCAGAGTGCGCACCACCTCCTCCAGGAACGCTGCGCGCTTGGCCTGGGGTTCGAGCAGCCGCCAGGGCCGGGAGGGATCGGCTATTGCCAGCGGTATCCCCGGCAACCCCGCTCCTGAGCCGACATCGATCCCGGGCCCGTGCGGTAGCGACTTGACCAGAGACAGGGCCCGCAGGGAATCGGCGATGTGGCGGTCCGCAAAGCGTGTCAGGTCGCCGGAGGCCACCAGGTCGATGCGCCGGCCCCACTTCCGCACCAGGGCCTCGTAGCGTTCCAGCGTGGGTTCGTAAATCGTGGAACCCCCTCTGGCCTGGGGTTTTAGGAGCGCCGGCGGCTAGCCTTCCGCCGGTTCGGGTTCTGACGTTTCGGGCGCATCTCCACGGACAATCACCTTCCGGCTCGGCTCCTCACCCTCGCTGAAGCTGGTCGCGCCGTCAACCACGGCGATCGCGTCGTGGATAATCTTTCTCTCGTATGCGTTCATCGGCTCGAGCTCGATCTCAGTGCCCCGCTCCTTGGCCCGTTCGGCCATGGATCGGGCGTAGTCCTCGAGTGAGGTTCGCCGGCGTGCCCTGTAGGCCTCGACGTCAACCGACAGTCGTACCCGGGTGCGAAGCCGGCGTTGCACCGCGGTTCGAGTGACCTCCTGGAGCGCCTCGAGGGTTTGGCCGCGCCTTCCGATCATGGCGCCCATATCGCCCCCGCTGACGTTCAGGACGACATTGCCCTCTTCAATCACCGCTTCGACCTCCCCCTCGATCCCCATAGCTTCGATCAGGCCACTCACGAAGCTCCGGCCGGTCTCGGCCACGGTCTCGAGCGACGGAGGGGACTCTTCCTCGCCCTCCGGGCCTTTTGCGCTGCGGAGGCTTTCCTCTGTCCCGGCGACCTCGGCCGATGTGGGTTCCTCCGATCGAGAGTCAAAGCCCTGGGGATCGGTCATTTGCGCCTCTTCTTCTTGCTGGCGTTGGGTGATCGTGACGTTGTCGCAGCCGGGCGTTCGTCACCGTTGGCGCGCCCCGAGGGGGGCAGGGCATTGCCAGTCTTCTTGCGCGATCCGGGCTGCGAGCCTCTCCCGTTGGCCTTGGGCTTGGTCGAGGCCGACCCCTGGGGTTTGGGTTTTGTGGCCTCCTTGGCGTCGTTGTCGTGATGGAGATGGGGGAGGAGGGGGGGTGCGGCCTTCAGGATCAGACGCTGCTGGACGATCATCCAGACGTTGGTGGTCAGCCAGTAGATCACGACCCCGGTGGGGAAAGAGAATGCAAAGAACATCAGCATGAACGGCATGATCTTGACGAATGTCTGCATCTGCTGGGCCTGGGGGCTGCTCGTGTCCTGCGAGCTTTGCATCTGCTTCTGCTGGTAGTACGTGGTAAAACCCATGAAAAGCACGAGCGCGACGTAGGGAAGTGTCGAGAGGATCCCGGTCCCGCAGGGGGCCAGGACGCTGCGGGAGCCGGCCCCTTGGATCGAGGCCTGCAGCGAGCAGTCGAGCCGCAGGCCAGGGAAAAACTGGTTGACGGTTGCCGGGCTCTGGATCAGCTCCCGGGCGAAGGTAGAGCTCTGGACTCGCTCGACCAACCACGACAGCTGTTCGGTCGGAACTGCGCGCCAGACGTCCTCCAGGAAATTGTAGCCGAGGTGCGTCAGGGGATCCCGGATAACGTAGAAAAGCCCGATCAGAGCGGGAAACTGCATCAACAGGGGCAGGCATCCTCCGAAGGGGTTGACTCCATGCTCTTTGTAGAGCGCCATCATCTCTTCGTTGGTCTTCTGCCGGTTACCCTTGTTGCGCGCCTGGATCTGCTTGACCTCCGGCTGAATCCGCTGCATCTCCCGCATCGACCGGGTCTGCTTGATCGACAACGGCAACAGCAGGACACGCACCAGCAGCGTGAGCAGGATGATGGACACCCCATAGCTGGGTATCACCGCATAGAGGCCCGCCAGGGCGCTGGAGAAGAGCTCCAAGAAACGTTCGAACATCCTCTAAACCTTTCCTGTGCTCGGCCTGGGCTCGGGAACCGGGTCGAATCCCCCCGGAGCCCATGGGTGGCACCGGAGTAATCGGGTCACAGTCATTGTGCCTCCCTCGAGGGCCCCGTAACGCCGTATCGCTTCGAGCGCATAGGCCGAACAGGTGGGCTCGTAGCGGCAGTGCCGACCGAACATCGGGGAAACGAATCTCCTGTAGCCCGACAGCAGCCCGCACAGAACCCGTGCGCCGGGGCTCATCTCGACGCTCCTCGTTCGCCTGTCGGCACGCCACAGACCGTCAGGGCACCGTTCAATGCACCGGTCAGATCGGTGAAGCTCATGCTCTCCGCTCGCTCGTCGGCTCGAATCACAACGTCATATCCGACCGCAGGGTCGCAGGCAACGAAGGCGGCGCGGATGCGGCGTTTGATCCGGTTCCTGACGACCGCCTGGTTCGGGGCCCGCACTACGACACCCATCCTCGTGGAAACGGACTCTGTCGCTTGCCGGCCGGCCACCCGGGCCGGGAGTGCACAGACGACTACGCCCCTTGCGCCGGCCCTGCGGCCACCGTGCAGCACGCGGCTAAACTCGGCTGAACTCCGCAAGGTG
>JALZIO010000239.1 GCA_030860245.1 Actinomycetota bacterium
TTGTGGACGGCGATGACCGTGTCGCTGCTCGGCGACGGCATCTACTACGTCGCCATCGCGTGGCAGGTTTACGAGCTATCGAACGTACCGACGGCGCTGTCGCTCGTGTGGGCGGCGTGGACGTTGCCCATGGTGGGCTTCCTGATAGTCGGCGGAGTCATCAGCGATCGCTTCGACCGGCGCAAGGTCATGATAACGAGCGACATAATGCGCGGCCTGGCCATCGCCGTCATCGGCGTGCTCTCGTTGACGCAGACGCTCGAGCTGTCGCATCTGTTCGTCCTGGTTGCCCTCTACGGAACCGGCGAAGCGTTCTTCGGGCCCGCTTTCGGGGCCATTGTTCCGGATCTGGTGCCCAGGAACCTTCTGGTGGAGGCGAACTCACTCGATCAGTTCGTGCGCCCCTTGATGCTTCGGATGATGGGCCCGGCCGTGGGCGGCGCCAGCATCGCTCTGTTCGGTATCGGCCAGGCGTTCCTCGTGGATGCGGGAACATTTGTGCTCTCGGCGATTGCCCTCATGGCGATGTCGTCACGTCCGATTGCCCGAAGCGGGGGCGGTGGCGGCGCCGTCAGTGAGATCAAACAGGGTTTGAGCTTCGTGCGCTCGCACACGTGGCTGTGGGGCACGCTCTCTGCGGCTTCGATCGGACTCTTGCTCTTCTGGGGACCGTTCGAGGTGCTCGTGCCCTACATCGTCAAGAACCAGCTGAACGGCGGCGCAGATGATCTCGGCTTCGTTTACGCCTGGGGAGGAGTAGGGGCGATCCTGGCTGCGCTCGTTCTGGGACAGCGCGGGCTCCCCCGCCGTCACATGACCTTCATGTACGCGGCGTTCGGCATCTCGATCGGGGTAACAGCGGGCTTTGCCTTTGCAACCTCGATGTGGCAGGCAATGGTCTGGAGTTTCATATCGGGCGGCACCGCGACTGCGGGAATGGTCGTCTGGGGAACGCTGATGCACACGCTCGTTCCCAGGGAGATGCTGGGGCGCGTGACGAGCCTCGACTGGATGGTTTCCATCGGTTTGGTCCCGGTCTCCTTCGCGCTCACGGGGCCGGCCGCTCAGTTGTTCGGCGTCGATCGCACGATGATCGGCGCAGGCATCGCAGGCGGAATCGTGTTCACCGCGTTCCTGTTCCTGCCCGGCATGCGCGACACCGAGCGACACGGGGACGGCTTGCAAGCGCAACCCATCCCCGGCTTGGTCGAAGAAGATGCGGCCGAAATTGAGGTCGCCTGACACATGATGTTGCATCTCGTGTGCGGGGAGAGGACATAGCATCCCCTTCGATGGACCCCCTCCCGGTGGCCGAATACCGCTCGCTGTGGCGACCACAGGGCGTCTACTTGAACACCGCAAGCTACGGGCTCCCCCCAGAGCCCGCCTGGGACGCGCTGCAGCAGGCCCTCGAGAGCTGGCGCGCCGGAGGGACGAGCTGGGAGCCGTGGGGCAGGGCCACCGAGGACGCCCGAACCGCCTTCGCGGCGCTGGTCGGCGTCGAATCCGAAGAGGTTGCGATCGGTTCGACCGTCTCGGGCCTGCTGGGCCCAGTTGCTGCGTCCCTGCCCGATCGTTCACGCGTGCTCGTGCCGGACGTGGAGTTCACCTCGAACTTGTGGCCCTATCTGGTCCAGGAGAACCGGGGGGTACGGGTGCGAGCCGTCCCCGCATCCCGGCTTGCAGAGTCAATCGATGGCACTTCTGACGTCGTCGCGTTCAGCGCAGTCCAGTCTGCCACCGGCGAGGTCGCCGACCTCGATGCAATCGCAGCCTCGGCGCGCCACCACGGCGCACTAACGATCGTCGACGCCACCCAGGCATGCGGCTGGCTCCCGCTGGACGCCGCCCGCTTCGACTTCGTCGTCTGCGCCGCTTACAAGTGGCTGATGTCGCCGCGCGGGAGCGCCTTCTTGACCGTGCGGCCCGAACGCCTCGCCTCCGTGCGGCCCATTGCTGCAGGCTGGTACGCAGGGGAGGACGTCCACAGCTCCTATTACGGGATGCCGCTCCGTTTGGCGAAGA
>JALZIO010000275.1 GCA_030860245.1 Actinomycetota bacterium
CCCGCTCCCCGGGCGGCTCGAGTGGCATCGCAGCGTTTCCATCGATGATCTCGGTGTCACCTGAGGGGGTCCGAAGTGCGATGAAGCCGGTGCCCCCCATGGACGCGAAGAAGGGCTCTGACACCCAGGCCATGACTGCGGCGGCAACGCACGCGTCGACAGCGTTGCCGCCGGCCGAGGTGACGTCGGCGGCGGCCTCTGCTGCCAACGGGCTCCCTGCAGCAATTCCCATTCTCGGAGGCATGGCCGAAGGTTAGCCTTCCCCCTCTAGACTTCTGGGACATGCCTTCCACCGAGTCCATGGTCGTCGGAGCCCACGTGCCGTCCGAGGATCCTCTCGAGGCGGCCTCGATCCTGGAGACCGGGTGCATCCAGATGTTCGTGGGAGATCCCCAGTCCTGGAAGAAGCCGCCTCCGCGAGCCGACGCCGCAAGGCTTCGTGCCTCGGATGTGACGATTTATGTACATGCTCCGTATCTCATCAACGTGGCATCGCCCAACAACCGGGTTCGCATCCCATCGCGCAAGATCCTCGCCGGCGCGCTCGAAAGCGCCGAGGCGATCGGTGCGGCCGCCGTCATCGTTCACGCCGGCCACGCCGAGGATGGGATCGACCGCGGCTTTCGTAGATGGAGGAAGGTGTTCGAGGAGCTCGAGAGTCCGGTGCCGATCCTCATCGAGAACACCGCCGGGGGCACGAACGCAATGGGGCGCAACATCGATGTGCTGGCGGAACTGTGGAGCCACCTCGAGGACTTCGACGTCGGTTTCTGCTTCGATACCTGTCACGCCCACGCCGCCGGAGAAGACCTGGGCGACGCCGTGCAGCGGGCGCGCAGGGCCACGGGACGGATCGATCTCATGCACGCGAACAGCTCGAGAGATGCGCCCGGAACGGGCGCCGACCGGCATGCGAATTTCGCCGATGGGACTATGGACCCCGATCTGATTGCCGCGATGGTGGCCTCTTCCGGCGCGCCGGCCGTCATCTGTGAGACCCCCTGGCCGTCCATTGCAAGCGACGTCAAGTTCCTGAGAGAGCGTCTCAGCCGGCCACTCTGAGCAGCATCTCCTGCACCCACCCGAGCCAGTGCAGGGTCGCGAGCGCCGGCGCGCGCTCGTCGCTGGGGTCCACGTCTTCAGACATCAGCTCTTCGGTGACCTCCAGCCGGGTCCCGATGGCCAACCGCAGGTCGGTCAGCACCGACAGCCAAGCGTCGACGTCGGCTTGCCCCAGGGTGACGTCGAGCCGGCCCTCGGTTTCGAGATTCCTGGTCACCCTGTCCAGAGCCGAGCGCTTCGCCGCGCTGAGATCATCTTCGGTGAGGGCTCTGAAGTCTGCGGCTTCCTCGGGGGAGAGGTGGGCGTCCGGAAAAAGGCGTTGGACGACCGGATCCCCGGATACGTGACTGTCCAGCATGGTGCGCATCTCAGAGGCCAGCCGGCGCAACAACTCGGCCTCGTCGGCACCGAGCCGCACTCGCACGGCGTTGTCAGGGGCTCGCTTGAACCGAGGCATAGCGCCTAATCGCTCTTCGAGATCGTGGCCCACAAACCGTAAGCGTGGAGCCGGTAACAATCCATCTCGGCCTTCTCGCGGGTGCCGCTCGATACCACGGCGCGGCCTCGATGATGCACATCGAGCATCAGCTTGGTCGCCTTGGCTTCCGAGTAACCGAAGAGCTTTTTGAACACCCAGGTCACGTAGGACATCAGATTGACGGGATCGTTCCACACGATCACGAGCCACGCCTTGTCCAGGCGGTCGGCGATGCGGGTCTCTTCGGTGCGCTCTGGGGCTTCGGTTGGCGACGCCATGGGGTACATGCTGCCACGAGGGCTGGCGCAGGCCATCAGGGTCAAGATACCTAACGGTAAGTAAGTTAGCGGTTCAAACAAAGTCCAGAAAGTTGTCCCACCGGCGTAACGCGACACCGGCCCTTTGAGTCTGTACATGGAACTGCTCATTTTCCGAGGGCCTTGTTCTAGGCAACTTGGTTTAGGGCAACTTGGTTTAGGCCAAAGGGGAGGTTCGCGTCAGCAATGGAGGTGAGCGTCATTACGGTTGACCTACTTGCCGACGCGACCGACGAGGCATTGGCCGCCCTCGTCACAGAGGATTTCGACGCGTTCGCGGAGTTGTACGGGCGTTACCTCTGTCCCGTCTACCGCTTCGTCCGTTCGCAGACTCCCGATGACAGCACCGCAGAGGACATCACCGCGCATGTCTTCTTCAAGGCGATCTCATCCGCAGGAACATTTCGCGCCGACGGCACCTACAAATCGTGGATCTTTCGAATCGCCCATAACGAGATCTACTCCTGGCGAAGCGGGAAAGCTCGTTCCGTCGTCGCTCTCGAGGAGCTGCCCGAGAGCGTCGACCCCACTCCCTCGCCCGTTGCCCAAGCGATCACACAGGAGGACAGGGGGATGGTGTGGCGAAAGGTGGCCGAGTTGCCCCCCGCGCAACGAGAGGTCGTCGCCCTGAGGTATCTGCAGGATCTCGACGTCGAGGAGATATCCGGCATCACGGGAAGGAGCCGGGGAGCGGTGCGCATCCTGTTGCACAGAGCCCGCCTCAAGCTTCGGCACAGCATGGAAGGAGATGTGGGATAGATGGAGGTATACGAGACAAGGGTCCAAGAGGCTTTGGCCCGGCCCGTGCCCCGCCCGGCGTTCTTCGATGAGCTGCTCGTTGCGCTCCGGGAGATGTGGGAGATCCCCATGGGCCCAGAGACGCACGATGAACGAGGCCACAGTGGGCTCCTCGTGGCCGGTTCGGTGGCCGCGGCGGCCGCCGGTGTGGGGGCGGCCGGGGCGTGGTACGGGTTCAGGAAGCGGCATCGGCGCGGGAGCGTCGCATGAAGGCCGGCTTGTGGCCGGGGCAGGGGATCCCGGCGCGTACCGTTCTAGAGGGACTTCCCGCCGGTCACGGTCTGATCCGGAGGGCCAGGGAAATTCTCGGCTACGACCTGAGACGCCGGGTCGAGATCGCCGGGCGGCGTGAAGGCGCCATGCTTCCGACTGCGCTGGCGCAGCCCGCAATCTTCGTGGCCGGGCTCATCTCCTGGGAAGAACGCGATGGGAAGACCGGCTTCGCCGTCCTGGCCGGGCATAGTGTTGGCGAGTACGCGGCGCTTGTGGCGGGGGGAGCTTTGGCAGTCGAGGACGCGTTGCGGATCGTCAAGGTAAGAGCAGACGCCATGGAGGCCGCGAGCAGATCGGCCGACACCGGAATGGCCGCCGTGGTCGGGCTCAGCTTCGAGCGCGCGTCCGCCATCGCCGATCAAGCGGGGGTGACGGTAGCCAACGACAACGCCCCCGGCCAGGTGGTGGTCGCCGGCGATGAAGCGGCCCTGATCGAGGCGGCAACTCTGGTTCGCGCCGCCCGAGGGCGCTCGATCCTGCTGGAGACCGCCGGCGCCTTCCATACCGATGTCATGGCTTCGGCCGAGGCACCCCTAAGGCGGGCACTGGAGGATGCTCACATCCAGCCGCCGTCCATTCCCGTGGTCTCGAACCTGACCGCCCGTCCCTATGCCGACGTCGAGGCGATCCGGGACCTGCTCGGCCGCCAGCTCACCTCCCGGGTGCGCTTCCGGGAGTCGCTCGAGTGGATGTGGGCAGAGGGAGTGCGTGAGTTCGAGGACTTCGGTCCGGGGCAGGTCGCGGCCGGAATGGCCGCTCGTACGTTCAAGTCGCTAGAGAGCTCGGAGGTTGCAGTCAATGCTTGATTCCGCCATCGCCGCACACGAGTCAGTGTTCGCGGCGCCCGAAACCACGACGATGCTGGAGCGGGTCGTCGTGGCCCCGTGCGCAGGGCGTTTCGCGCCGTTGTCTCCCGAGGACTTCTCAACCGACGGTGAGTGGGTCGAACCCGGCCAGGTGCTCGCCGAGGTAGTCAAGAGGGGTAAGGGCGTGCCCGTTCGGTCCCCCTTCCGTGGATGGGTCATGGGAATGCTGGCTCTCCCGGGCCAGCCGGTTCACCAAGGAGAAGCCCTTTTCTGGGTTTCGGGCCGGTGACGGGCGCCGCCATCACCGGATCGGGGATGGCGCTCCCTCCGGCGGAGCTTTCCAACGCCGACCTTGCAGTGCGCCTGGGGATCGACGAGGAGGGCATCTTCACCCGCACCGGTATTCGAACCCGACGCATGGCAGGCGAGGGTGAAACCACCGCTTCTCTCGGAACAGAGGCGGCGCTCGGAGCGCTGAAGGCGTCGGGCGTCCCGGCCGAAGACCTGGATATGGTCATCGTTGCCACCTCGACCCCCGACTACCAGATGCCGTCGGCGGCTTCGCTCGTCCAGACGCGGCTGAACGCGGGAAGAGCCGGCGCCTACGACATCAACGCGGCCTGTTCCGGTTTTCTCTATGCGCTGGCGCAGGGGAGCGCTCTGGTCGAAGCGGGGATGGCCGAGCGCGTGCTGGTCGTCGGCGCCGACACATTGACGCGGGTGACCGACGCCGCCGACCCGAAGACCAGCATCATTTTCGGCGATGGCGCCGGCGCGGTCGTGGTCGAGAAGGTCGACGAGCCCACCCGGCTGGGGCCCTTCAACCTGTTCTCCGACGGCTCTCTGGCGCCGCTTCTCTACATACCTCCCGAGGAGGGCGTGATGCGGATGCGGGGCCGGGAGGTCTACCGCCACGCCGTCGAGGGAATGGCGCAGGCCGTCTGCGACATCCTCGAGATCGCCGGCTTCACCATCGAAGATGTCGACGCCCTTGTTGCGCATCAGGCGAATGCACGAATTCTCGAGGCCGTGGCGACGCGGTTGGGACTGAAGGAGGAGCGGGTGCTATCCAATATCGGGCGCGTGGGCAACACTTCCGCCGCCTCGATCCCGATCGAGCTTGCGCTTGCCTCCGAAGACGGTCTTCTCGCAGCCGATGATGTCGTGATCGTGACCGCCTTCGGCGCCGGGTTCGCATGGGGCGCGGGGGTGGTCAGGTGGGGATCCGGCCACCCGGGGCCCCGTGCGGTCGCCGGTGACGGGACAGATGTCTGATCCCGTCGCCCTCGTCACCGGAAGCTCCCGGGGGATCGGCCGGGCCATCGCGATCGCGCTTGCCGAGGGCGGACGCAGTGTGGCGATCAACTACCGCTCGGGCGCAGACGAGGCCAAGGAGACGCTGCGGCTCGTCCAGGCCGCCGGCGGTGACGGGGTCTGCGTGCAGGGTGACGTGGGAGACTCTGCGGATGTCGACCGCTGCTTCAAGGAGGTCGAGGGCTCGCTGGGCTCGGTGAGGGTGCTCGTGAACAACGCCGGGGCCAGAATGGACGGGCTCGCATTGAGCATGTCCGACGATGCATGGGAGAAGGTCATTCGTACGAACCTGTTCGGCACATTCGCGTGCTGCAGGCGAGCGCTCAGGCCGATGGTCAGGGCGCGCTGGGGGCGGATAGTCAACATCACATCCATCACCGGGCTGCGCGGCAGCCCCGGCCAGGCCAACTATTCGGCTGCGAAGGCGGGTGTGATCGGGTTGACCAGAACCCTGGCGCGTGAAGTTGCCGGGAAGGGAATCACGGTGAACGCGGTCGCGCCGGGTCTGATCGAGACGGATCTGACCTCGGACCTCCCTGCCGAGCGGTTCGAGGCCCTGGTGTCCGAGACGCCCCTGAAGAGGCCGGGGGTGCCCGAAGATGTCGCCGGTTTGGTCGCCTATCTCTGCTCGGACGGAGCCAACTATGTGACGGGAAGCACATTCGTCGCCGATGGGGGGCTTACCGCGTAGTCAAAGCAGCACAACAGACAGGTGCGGAGGCAATACGCCCACCGCCCGAACTCAAAGGAGAGGAGCAAAGGAGCATGGCAAACAGGGACGACATATTCGGTGCACTGAAAGAGGGGCTGCTCGAGCGTGGCATTGAAGAAGGCAAGATCACCTACGAGGCCGACCTCGTGCGTGATCTCGGCCTTGACTCCCTCGACACGGTCGAGGTGACCATGGGGCTCGAAGAGCGGTTCGGTGTAGAGATTCCGGATACCGAGCTCGAGGATGTGGCCACGGTGTCCGATGCAGTCGGGCTGGTCGAAAAGAAGATGGCGGTTGGTGCATGACAGATGTTGTAGTAACCGGTCTCGGGGTCGTGACCCCGATCGGCACGGGGACCGAGGCGTTCTGGGATGGTCTCATGGCCCGGCGCTCGGGCGTGAGGCTCATACAGAGTTTCGACACCGAGGGGCTGGTCGTGCGGATAGGCGCGGAAGTCCTCGATTTCAACCCGGCCGACCACATGCCGGTGCGCGAGGTCGGGCGGTCCGACCGCTATACACAGTTGGCGATTGCCGCTGCGGATTTTGCCTGGGCCGACTCAGACAGTGAAGGCGCGCACGACCCGGAACGCTGTGGGGTGATCATCGGTTCGGGCATCGGTGGGCTGGCGACGATCGAAAAAGAGCACGACGCCTTCATGAAGGGCGGTCCTCGCCGGGTCAGCCCGTTGACCGTGCCAAAGATGATGGCCAACGCCGCATCCGGTGCGGTCGCCATGAAGTTCGGTGTCTTCGGCCCGAACTACTCACCCGTATCCGCCTGTGCCACGGCCGGACACGCGATCGGCGAGGCTTACCGCGCCATCAGGTACGGATCGGCCGACGTCATGCTCGCAGGTGGAAGCGAGGCCGCGCTCACCCCCTTCGCTCTTGCGGCGTTTACGCGCATGGGAGCGTTGTCGAAGCGCAACGATGAGCCCGATCGAGCCAGCCGTCCCTTCGACGCCGACCGCGAGGGTTTCGTGTTCGGCGAGGGCGCCGGTGTCCTGGTGCTTGAAAGCCGTGACTCGGCCGAGCGCAGGGGAGCCGAGGTCATGGCCGAGCTGGTCGGCTACGGCGCCTCGGCGGACGCCTACCACGTCACCCAACCGGACCCCAAAGGCCTCGGGGCCGAGCGCGCCATGCGGGCTGCGCTGGCCGACGCTGGGGCCGCGCCCGAAGAGGTCGCCTATATCAACGCCCACGGGACCGGCACGCCCTTCAACGACCGGATCGAAACGGTGGCGATCAAGAACGCGTTCGGGACCGAGGCCAAGCGCATACCTGTCTCCTCGACCAAGTCGCAGACGGGCCACCTTCTCGGGGCTGCGGGGGCGATCGAAGCTGCGGCGGTGGTTCTGGCCCTGCAGAAAGGGACCGTTCCGGGCACGAACAACCTGGACAAACCGGATCCCGAGTGCGATCTCGACTATGTCCCAGAGGGGCCGCGAGAGGTCAAACCCGGGCTTGCTCTGAGCAACAGCTTCGGCTTCGGTGGACAGAACTCGTGTCTGGCCTTCAGGCCGGCGTAGCGTGCTGGGCGTCGATGTCGTCGATGTCGCGCGCCTGAGCTCCAGGCTGGAGCGCTTTCCCGTGCTCGAGGAGCGGCTGTTCAGCGAGCGGGAGAGATCCTACTGCCGCTCGTTCCCGGAGCCGGCGGAGCATTTCGCCGGGACCCTGGCAGCGAAGGAGGCGGTGATCAAAGCTTTGGACCTCGGGCCGTTGGTGGCCTGGGCGCGCCGCATCGAGGTGAGCCGGAACGAGCACGGCGCGCCGAGTGTGCAGATCCAGGGAGGCGAAGCGGCGCGCCGGGTCGAGATCTCCATCTCCCACGACGGGCCGGTCGCGGTTGCGGTGGCCCTCGAGAGCAAAGAGGGTAGTTGAAGCTCAGGGACCCGACCGTCCTTAGCGGTCCATGGCGGCGTGCACGGGATGGCCACCGAACTCGTTGCGGAGCGCGGCCAGCAGCTTGTTCGAGAACGACTCGTCCTGGCGAGAGGAAAAGCGCCTAAAGAGCGACAGGGCAATGGCCGGAGCGGGCACCGCGTTCTCGAGCGCAGTCTCTATCGTCCAGCGCCCCTCGCCGGAGTCCTCGACGTAGTCGTCCAGGCTGGAGAGATCGGGGTCCTTGGTGAGAGCGGAGGCGGCGAGGTCGAGCAGCCACGACTGCACGACGCTGCCGTGACGCCACAGCTCGGCGATCTGACCCAGGTCGAGGTCGAAATGGGCGCTGGAGCGCAGCAGCTCGAAGCCCTCGCCGTAGGCTTGCATGAGTCCGTACTCGATGCCGTTGAGCATCATCTTGACGAAGTGGCCTGATCCGGGGGGGCCTACGTGCGCGTAGCCGTTCTCGGGTGCCAGCGTGGCGAAGATGGGCTCGAGGCGCTTGAAGGTGTCCTCCTCGGCGCCCACCATGATGCAATAGCCGTTCTTGAGACCCCAGATCCCGCCCGAGGTCCCGGCATCTGCAAATCCAACGTTCTTCTTTGCGAGATTGGCGGCGTGCTCCATGCTCTGGGTGTAGCGGGAGTTGCCCCCGTCGATCAGAGCATCCCCAGGCTCCAGAAGCGGCGCCAGTGTGTCTATCGTCTCTGTCGTGATAGCTCCCGCCGGAACCATCACCCACACCGCTCTCGGCGCGGCGAGCTTGCCGGCGAGGTCGGCCAGCGAGTCTGCTCCGGTGGCACCTTCTGCGACGGTCTTCTCGACCGCTTCGGGGTTAACGTCGTAGACCACAACATCGTGATCGCCGCCGAGCAGACGCGTAGTCATGTTGGCCCCCATCCGGCCCAGCCCCACCATCCCGATCTGCAAGGTGACCTCCTCATGTCGTGTGACCCGTTGCACGTGAACCGCCAAACTAGCCCCATTGGTGGACCCCCTAACCCGGGATGCTACGGTCGGGTTGCTGCCGGAGGTAGACGAGCGGGAGCATAGCCCTTGCCGAATCTCGAGATACGTTCCATGCAACCCGGGGATTGGGATCGTGTGCGAGCGATATACGAGCAGGGGATCGCAGCCGGAGATGCCACCTTCGAGACAGAGGCTCCGGACCAGACCGGCTGGGACCGCTCGCATCTGGGCCGGCCCCGGCTCGTCGCGTGCGTAGACGCCGAGGTCGAGGGGTGGGCCGCTCTGAGTCCGGTCTCTACTCGCTGTGTCTACGGTGGCGTTGGCGAGCTCAGCATCTATGTGGCGGCGGAAGTGCGCGGGGCCGGCGTCGGCAGGGCGTTGATGGCGGGGTTGATCCCAGCATCAGAGCTCGAGGGCATATGGACGGTCGAAGCCGGTGTCTTCCCGGAGAACCTGGCGAGCATCGCCCTGCTCGAAGGGTCGGGGTTCCGGGTCGTCGGAACCAGAGAGAAGCTGGGGCGCTTACGGGGGCGATGGAGGGACGTCGTTCTCTTGGAGCGCCGGAGCCCCAATCAGTTTCCTTAGTGCACTTAGATATCTTGCACCTCGGTTGCGGTTCGCAGGGCGCTCTGTCTTTCCAGCTCGGCGTTGAGCTCGCCTCCGATGAGGATTGCCAGCGCGCTCAGGTAGAGCCACAAGATCAACACGACGACTCCGCCAAGCTCCCCGTAGGTCTTGGCGTAGTTGCCCAAGCCTCCGACGTAGATCGATAGTCCGATGGCGGCTGCCAGCCATATGAAGGCGCCCACCAGGCCCCCGGGGCTCACCCATTTCCAATGGGGTGCGTCACGCTTGGGGCCGATGGCGTAGAAGATGGAAAACATCAAGATCAACGCGATCACGGTCATGCTCCAACCGAGGATGTCGAAGAAAGTCGAGTCCCCGAAGGAAAAGAATGGCGACGGAACGGCCCCCATGACGCCGGTGGCAATAATCAGGGCGAAGGCGACCAGCCGCTTCATCACGAACTTTCTGTCCTCGGGTATGTCGTAGGCGATGTTCATTCCGGATTGCAGCGCAACCATGCCGGAAGAAGCACTCCACAACGCCACCGCGATTC
>JALZIO010000299.1 GCA_030860245.1 Actinomycetota bacterium
GTCGGGACAGGAGGTCGTGGTATTCGAGCTCGCCCGCTCCGATGAGGCGCTGCTGGACGGAGTCCGGGAGGCGATCGAGACCGCCGGCGGCTCCGTCTCTTCCACGGTCGCCCTCAGTGACAGGTTCGCCCTCGAGGACGAGCAGAGCCGGCTCGATCTGGCGCGCATAGCCGGCGCCTCGGTGACCGAGCCCGAGGAGCTGCGCATCGAAGCGGGAGCCCTTATCGGTTCGAGGGCAGCGGAAGCCGGCGCTTTCGGCGGAACCTCGGCGGGTGACAGGAGGCTGGAGCGAATGATCGAACAGCTCGAGACCCTCAGATTCGCAGAGGTCAATCGTGAGGGTGGCGACGACCTGATTCCCGAAGATGCGTTGTTCGTGGTGGCCGGCGGAGGCGCCGGGCAACCGCCCTATGAAGAGGGCGGGTTGACGGCGGCGTTGGCGGAGGGTTTGGCGGCCCGCTCCGGGGGGGTACTCGCGGCGGAGGCTCGAGAAGGTACCTGGGGGGCGGCATCGGCGGTGCGGGCCGATGACGAGGCGAGCGCCCGCGTAGCTACGGTCGATCAGGCCGACGTGGCACAGGGGCGAATAGCAGTTGCGCTGGGACTCGACCTCGCGGGGGAGGGGACCTTAGGGCATTGGGGATCGGGGCCCGGGTCGTCGGGTGGCGTGATACCGGAGCCGGCCCCGGGCGGTTGAGCCGGTTGACGGCTGGGGTGGGTAAATCGGGTGCCTCGCTGGCGCGCGGGGCGGCGACGATAACGATCGCGACGGCCGTGTCGCGCATCACGGGCTTCGTGAGGGTGATGGTGGTTGCCGCGGTAATGGGGACCACGTTTCTTGCCAACACCTATCAGACGGCCAACACGGCTCCCAACGTCGTGTTCGAGCTGGTTGCGGCCGGGGTGCTTACCTCCATCTTCGTGCCCACGTTCGTCGATTACCTGGTTCGGGGGCGCCGGGAGGAAGGTTGGGAGGCGGCGAACGCGCTGGCGACGATTGCGTTGATGGCCCTCGCCGGCCTGGCGCTGTTGCTGTTCTTCGGCGCGCCGGGCGTCATGCGGCTCCTCACCGTGGGCGTCGCCGACGAGGGATTGCGCGCCCAGGAGATCGCTCTGGGAACCACTTTCCTGAGGTTGTTCTCACCCCAGATCGTCTTCTACGGCATGGGGATGGTCATGACCGGCGCCCTGCACGCCTACCGCCGCTTCGGGATGCCGGCCGTAGCACCGATCGCCAACAACGTGGTGGTGATCGGGGTCTATCTGACCTACGCGCTGATGAGGGCCGGCCGGCCCGCGGGGGTCGAGTCGATCACCTCTGCGGAAACCATCGTGTTGGGCGCCGGGACGACCCTGGGGGTTGTGGCTATGACCCTCCTGCTGGCGCCGGAGCTGCGGCGGATCGGCTGGCGCTTCAAGTTTCGCTTCGAGCCCGGCCATCCGGCGGTCCGCAAAGGAGCGCGCCTGGGGGTATGGGCGCTTGGCTACGCGGGTGGCTACCAGGCCGGTCTCGTGGTGGTGCTGCTGCTCGCCAACGGCGTACAAGGAGGTGTCGCGGCCTACCAATGGGCGTACACATTCTTTTATCTGCCGCATGCGTTGTTCGCCGTGCCCATCTTCCATGTTCTCTTCACCGCAATGTCGGAGCACGTTGCCAAGAAGGAACAAGATGCGTACCTGGCGCGCCTTCAGGATGGCTTGGCGATGTTGTTCTTCATCCTCATTCCAGCCGCAGCTTTCCTTCTGGTGGCTGCGGGCCCCCTTGCCCGCGTAACACTGGAGTATGGAGTTATGACTGTGTCCGGCGCCGGCCTCGTGGCGCGTGTGCTTGCGGCGTTCGCGATCGGCTTGCCCGCTTATTCGACCTTTCTGGTTCTCACCCGCGCCTACTACGCGCTGGGCGACGCCCGAACCCCTGCGATAGTGAACGCAGTCACAGTCGCGATCTCCAGCGCCCTCGGAGCGGCGCTCTTCTATGTGCTCGGCGACAGCTGGGCCGTGCCCGGGCTTGCCGCGGCGCACTCGGTGGCTTTCCTGGCCGGGGCGGGGGCTCTCACCTACACGCTGTCGGGGCGTGCCGGACGTGTCTTCGGGGCCGAGCTTAGGTCCTCCGCCGTCCGCTCGTTGATCATCGGGGGTGCAGCGCTGATAAGCATGGTTGCGGTGCACGGTGTCCTGCCCGAGACCTCCAAGGTCCAAGCCCTCGGGAACCTGGCGGCTACCGGCGCGATCGGAGCTGTGGTCTATCTGGGCGCGATGGCAGGGCTGCGCTCGGCCGAGTTGCAGCGCGCTGCCGCTCTGATGAGGCGATCATGAGCGATGAGCGCCGGGTTCTCGAAGTCCTCGGGCGTTCCGCCGGGGGCATTGCCCGGCATGTGGCGAGGGTGGTTGAGGGTCTCGACGGCCGCGACGGGCTACGCATCGACGTAGCAGGCCCAGGGGATCTGCCTGTGTCCATGGGGGTGCCGGTCTTCGAGGTGGTGATCCCCGACGGGCCCGTCCGGGGACACCCGGGGGCGATCAAGGGGTTGCGCTCGATCATCGTCCGGGGCCGCTACGACATGGTGCACGCGCACGGTCTGAGGGCCGGGATCGACGCCTCGCTTGCGGTTAGGGGCCGGCGCGGGCGCGATGGGACGGGAATGCAGGTGCTCGTTTCGGTGCACAATCTCATGCGCCCGGACATCCTGGGGGGCCCCAGGGCGCTCGTGTACCGCAGGGCAGAGGGGCTGGCGGTGCGGTTGAGCGACCGCACCTTCGCACCGTCGATCGAAATCGCCGAGCACCTCAGGGCGACGGTGGCCGGCGCCGCCGACAAGATCGAGGTGCTGCATCTCGGAGTTGGGGCCGCACCAGCGGGGTTGCGCCCCGCCGCGGAGGTGAGGCGGCAACTCGGGCTCGCCGCCACTGGACGGCTTGTGGTCACAACCGCTCGCCTCGCCCCCCAGAAGGCGCTCGACGTGATGCTCGAGGCTCTGGCGCAGCTTCCCGGCAACGTCATGTTGGTGATCCTCGGGGACGGGCCCCTGGAGGGTGAGCTCCGCAGCCTTGCCGCCCGTCTCGGCGTGGCGGACAGGGCCAGGTTCCTCGGATGGCAAGACGAGGTCGCCGGCTATGTTGCGGCCGCCGACGTCTTCTGCCTATCGTCCAGGTGGGAAGCCGTTGCCCTGGCCGTGCAGGAAGCGGTGGTGTTGGGCACGCCGGTGGTGACGACCGATGTCGGCGGAATGGGTGAGCTGATCTCCGATCGCATCTCTGGGCGTCTGGTCCCTCCCGGGGACCCGGGCGCGCTCGCCTCGGCCCTCGCCGAGATCCTCGCCTCTCCGGAGGATGGCGTTCGGTATGCAGCCGCCGCACGGGCGCGGCTGGCGCGCGACTTCTCCACCGAGGCCATGCTCGACCGTCTTCGCCGGGCATACATCGGTGGAATCGATGCAGGTTAGGGGCCCGGCCGCAGCCATCCTCTGCGGGGCCCTGCTGTCGTCTTTCGTCCCCGGCCGTGCTGCTGCGGAGCAGACGGCCTCGGCCGGGTGCCGCCGGGTCGTCGTGTTCACGCTCCCCGGGATCACGTGGGCGGATGTGGATCGCTGGAGACCGCCGGCGCTCATCGAGGCGGTTGAGCGGGGAGCGGCCGGATCGATGT
>JALZIO010000311.1 GCA_030860245.1 Actinomycetota bacterium
CTATTTCATCGACCGTTGGGGACTCGACGCCTTCGAGGCTTTCTACATCCGTCTGGGGCGCGTAGGCATCGCCCCCGGCACATCGAGCTATCACGTCGATCGCGCGCTGCGCCAGACCGTCGGTGTGAGCCTGAAGGATTTCGGGTCGGCCTGGGCAAGAGCCTCGGCGCATAAGTAGCCTGCACCGAGGACGTTCCGGGGTGCAGGGCTCCGGATGCGGTCGGTAATCTGCGCGACGAGGCACCTGTAGCATCGGTCTCTGAGAGGTTCCCCACCACTGCACCGGCAATGAAGGAGGCCGATCATCAGCGTCCCCGCAGCGCCGGACGGCGTGAAGGATGGATTTCAACTCGCCAAGGAGGCGCAGGCTCAGGGCGCCCTTGCGCTTATGGTCGACGGCGATCAACGGGACCTCGCGTGCGTTCCACCGGCCGGCTCCAGTGTTGCGGTCATAACTCAGACCGACGAGCTGGGTCGTGCCATCCTGCGTCACTCAACCGCCCACGTCCTCGCTCAGGCCGTGCTGCGGCTGTGGCCCGACGCGGGATACGCAATCGGTCCTCCCATCGAGGATGGGTTCTACTACGACTTCGACATGCCCCGGCCCTTCACTCCGGAAGACATCGAGCGCATCGAGTCCAAGATGTCCACCATCATCAAGGAGAACCAACGCTTCGAGCGCGCCGAGGTGGAGCGCGACGAGGCTCTCGAGCTCTTCGGGTCGCAGCCCTACAAACTCGAGATCATCGAAGGCGTCCGGGGCGCCGGGAGCCAAGGGGGCGACGGGCTTGACTCGGAGGTCTCGGACGACGAGGTCATCTCGACCTACCGAAACCGGCGGACCGGGGGACAGGAGGAGGTTGGGGGGCAGGACGGTGGTGAGGCTGCCTTCGTCGACCTATGCCGTGGACCGCACGTGCCTGCGACGGGGCGCATCAAAGCATTCAAACTTCTGCGCACCTCCGGCGCCTACTGGCGCGGTGACGAGCACCGCCCGATGCTGCAGCGCATCTACGGCACCGCATGGGAGTCAAAGGACGCACTGAAGGCTTACCTCGCGCGACTAGAGGAAGCCGAGCGGCGTGACCACCGTCGTCTCGGCCGAGAGCTGGAGCTTTATTCGTGGCCGGACGAGGTCGGCCCCGGCCTTGCTGTGTGGCATCCGAACGGCGCAATCATCCGTTCGAAGCTCGAAGAGCTGTCGCGACAGATGCACCTCGAGCACGGATACCAGCCGGTATACGCACCTCACGTCGGCAAAGGCGCCTTGTGGACTGTCAGCGGCCACCTGGACTACTACAGAGAAAACATGTTCCCCGCGATGGAGATCGAGGGAACCGAGTACTTCAACAAGCCGATGAACTGTCCCTTCCACATTCTCGTCTACCGGTCGAAGACGCGCTCATACAGGGAGCTTCCGATCAGGCTGTCCGAGTTGGGAACGGTATACCGCTACGAACGTTCGGGAACCGTCCACGGCCTGTTGCGCGCCCGCGGCTTGACACAGGACGACTCGCACATCTTCTGCCGCCCCGATCAGGTGGTGGACGAGATCGTCGGGGTCATCGACTTCCTCCGGGAGTTGTACGGAACCGTGGGCTTAGGCCCCGACAGGGTGCGCTTTTCGACCAAGCCGGAAAAGGCGGTTGGGGCACAGCAGATGTGGGAGCGCGCCGAGAATGCGATACCCGAGGCGCTCGAACGGGCCGGACTTTCGTTTCAGATCGATGCCGGGGATGGCGCGTTCTATGGACCCAAGATCGATGTCGACGTGCGCGATGCCATCGGCCGCTACTGGCAGCTGGCCACCATTCAAGTCGACTTCCATCTGCCCGAGCGCTTCGGCCTCGAGTACGTCGATGATGCCGGCGAGCGCGTCCGTCCGGCCATGATTCATCGCGCGCTTTTCGGGTCTATCGAGCGCTTTACCGGTGTGCTCGTTGAGCACTTCGCAGGCGCCTTCCCTGCGTGGCTTGCACCACTGCAGGTTGCGGTGATCCCGATTGCCGATCGCCACACTGCATATGCCGACGAGGTGCTCGCCCGGCTTCAACGACGCGCTGTTCGAGCGATCGTGGACGATGCCGATGACACGCTGGGTGCAAGGATCAGGAGACACCAGCTGCACAAGGTGCCGTACATGCTCATAGTGGGGGACAACGAGGAATCATCCAAGACCGTATCGGTGCGGCCGCGCTCCGGGGCCGAGCGGCGCGACGTCGGAGTAGATGACTTCATAGAGCAGGTGACCAAAGAAATCATCGAAATGCGTCTGTAGGCCGTCTCTCGCGCCGAGCGGGCGAGACATGGAATCTACACATTCATCAGCCGCCCGGCAGCACTGCTCAGGACGATTCAGCTTTGGCCGCCTCCAAAACTTTCTGCGCATGGTCATGAGGTACTTCCTGATAGTGCGAGAAGCTCCACGAGAAGGTTCCTTGTCCACCGGTCAAAGATCGCAGATCGGTCGCGTAATGCGTGACCTCTGCAAAAGGAACCTTCGCGCGCACGATTTGGCGGCCGCTGCCCAGCGGCTCGATGCCCTCCGGGATCCCGCGCCGCTTCTGGAGGTCGCCCATGATGTCACCGGTGAACTCCTCCGGAACCAGGACCTCGAGGGTCCAAACCGGCTCTAGCAACGTCACACCCGCTTTTTCGACTGCGTCTCTCATGGCTTGCGACCCCGCCAGTTGGAAGGCCATATCGGACGAGTCGACGCTGTGGAATTTGCCGTCGTAGAGCTCGACCTTTACATCGATCATGTTGAAGCCGGTGCCGACGCCGTTTTCCATAGCCGCACGAACCCCTTTTTCAACCGAGGGAATCCATTGATTGGGGATCGAGCCCCCGAAGATCTTGTCTTCGAATACGAAACCCTCGCCGCGCGCTACCGGCTCCACGCGGACATTGCAGATTCCGTACTGGCCATGCCCTCCTGATTGCTTGACATGACGCCCAAGTGCGTCGGCTTTGCTCCGCAGGGTCGAGCGGTAGGGAACTTTGAAGGGCACCTCTTCGACCTCGACGTTGAACTTCCTCTTGAGTCGCTCGAGTATTCCGTTCAGATGGGCGTCGCCCATGCCCCACAAGATCGTTTGATGGGTCTCGTCGTTGCGCTCGAGCCGGAGCGCCGGGTCCTCTTCGATCAGACGCTGGAGGACGAACATGAGCTTGTCTTCGTCTCCCTTGGTCTTCGGCGCGACTGCCTTTGGCAGGAGGGGCTCGGGGGGCTCGATGGTAGCAAGGACTACGGGGGCGCTCTTGTCCGCCAGCGTGTCGCCCGTCACGGTGTGGGCGAGCTTCGCCGCTGCCCCAATGTCGCCTGCGACGACCTCATCGAGCTGCTCTTGATTCTTGCCCCGCATGGTGAAGACGTGCCCGACACGCTCGTCGATCCTCTTGGAGGAGTTGTGAAGCGTTCCTTCGCCTTTGAGGACGCCCGAATAGACGCGAAAGTAGCTGACCCGGCCCACGTAGGGATCACTGGTGGTCTTGAACACCAGCGCGGACATAGGCTCATCGGGCTTCGACGATCGAGTGTCCCCGCTCTCGGATTCAACCGGCGGACGGTCGAGCGGAGACGGCCCCGCCGCGACGATTGCGTCGAGCATGCGATCGAGCCCGATTAGCTTCGTGGAGGCGCCGACAAAGACGGGAAAGATGGTGGCCTGCGAGAGCCCGTCGTGCAATGAATAGACTATTTCGTCACGGGTGAGCTCGCCCGACTCGAGATAGCGTTCCAGTAGCTCGTCGTTGGTCTCGGCGACAGAGTCGAGCAACGACGTCCGCACCTCTTCGAGCCGCTCCTTGCGATCCTCAGGCACGGGCACTTCGGATACGGCACCGGTTTCGTCGTAGGAGAAAGCACCTGCATCTATGACCGAGATGACACCTCGAAAGTCGTGCTCCCGCCCGAGCGGGAGCGAAAGAGGCGCGATGCCCATGCCGAAGGCGTCACGGAGTTGATCGAGTGTTCGCCGGAATGATGAGTTCTCCCGATCGAGCTTGTTGATGAAGATCACGCGCGGAAGTCCGAGCTCAATTGCGTAGTTCCACGCCACCTGAGACTGGACCTCGAGCCCCTCGACCCCCGACACGACGAACACCGCAAGATCCGCTACCCGCATCGCAGCACGAAGCTCGCCGATGTAATCCGCGTAGCCCGGCGCGTCGAGGACATTGATCTTGTGGTCCTGCCACTCGATGGGCGCGAGGGCAGTGGAGATCGATACCCCCTTGCGGATCTCCTCCTCGTCGAAGTCGGAAACCGTATTGCCCTCGATTATCTTGCCCAGCCGAGTCGTCGCTCCGGAGCAAAACAACATGGCCTCGGTGAGCGATGTCTTGCCGGACCCCCCATGGCCGACCAGGACGATGTTGCGGATGTTCTCAGTCGGGTAGCTCTTCATCCACTCCCCCTTGCACGTCGTTGTCCGGGCCATGGTGGCCCACCCCCCGTTTTCGGGACGGGTCACCATGGAGGTCGAAGAATCCTACTTGTCCTCAATTGGGGCCTGAGGACCCCCGGATGGGGGAACATGGTGAGCACGACCATGTCCCTCGATCGAGAGCGCTGTGCTAGACGCCAAGATTCGCGAGTTCTACGACCACAAGATGAGGCCCGTGGGGGACTGGCTGGCCCGGAGC
>JALZIO010000316.1 GCA_030860245.1 Actinomycetota bacterium
GTATTTCACGGCCAGCTTTCGCAGCTTGCGAAACAGACCCTTGACCTTGAGGATGCCGACGCCCATGAACATGTTGATGAACGCGCCCGGGTCGACAAACACATAGGGTTTGCCGGTCTCGCCGGCCACGGCCTCCGCCATCAACGTTTTGCCGGTTCCGGGCGGACCCCACAACAGAATGCCGCCGGGCACATAGCCGCCACGCTTCTCTATGGCCTCCGGGTTGTCGAGAAAGAGCAGGTTCTCTCTTACCTTGTGCAGGACGTTGTCCTGCCCCCATACGTCGCTGAAGCGCGTCTTGATGTCGTCGGGGAAGTAGACATCGACGCCGCCCCGGGACAGGAACCAGAACAGAGCGCCGAACTGCGCAATGAGGACAAACATCGTGATGAAGATCTGGAAGAAGAACGGAAGGGCGGAGAAGAGCGCAATCGGCAGCTGAACCAGCGCAACCGCAGGCGACAGACCGGCGAGGCGGGCGAAGATCAAGTCGACGATCAATAGCAAGAACAACCACTTGAGCACGCGGCCGAGCCGGTAGCGGTTCCAGTCGTTCATGCGGGATCTCCGGCGGTCGAGCGAGCCGAAGACTCTCCGGGTCCAGAAACCGTGGTAGCGCGCCGAGCGCTCGCTTATGAAGTAGTGGATCTGGCGCAGGAGCTCGACCCCGGCCAGGAACAACAGCCAGCCCTGCGATCGCAGCGTCAGGTTGACGGCGTCGTTGAAGGGGAGGAATGGATTCTGGGCCATGGCCGCCCACAGCATCAGAGACCATGCCCCGACGAGGAATACGAGCAGCTTGATCCGGTCCCACCACGCCGTTGGCTTGCGGGTGGTGCGGTCCTCGTCTTTGATCCTGCTCGGAGCCTCGTGGGTGGCGTCCAGACCACCGTTGTGTTTGTGTCGTCTCAGAGGCATGCGCGCTCGCCCGCCAGCCCCTGGTCTTCGCCTCTGCCGCTCATATCAGCTCTCCTCGATCGTCCACGAGTCCGCCACCTGATCGATCACAGCCTTGTTCGCCTCGTAACAAGCGGCCCTGCACCCGATGACCAGCACATAGACCCGATGGGTCCCCGAGTCTACGAGGCCGGTCTGGTCGAGGGTGAAGACGTCCCCCTCCACCTCGATATTGTTCACCAACCGACTCCCGTGGGCGCCGCTCTCGAGTTCGATGGCCTCCTCCGAGATCGGCTCGACCTGTCCCTCGGCCTTCTTGAGCCGATCCAGCGGGACCACCTCGTTGCGCAACGACGCTAGAGAATAAGTATCCCGTTCCTGCTCGGTTAGGGGACGAACCAGCGCATAGCCGGTGGGGTGTTGAGAGGAGGTCGCAAGAACGTTGTCGAGGTCCGGGCTTGGAGCCGCATCGAACGCCACCACCCAGAGGTCTGCAGCGCCCTGGAGGCTCTGCAACGAGATGGCGGGGGATTCGCCGGACATCATCTCGTTTCTTTCGAACAGCTCCCACTCCTCGGGCACCTTGAAGTATGTCTTGGTGCTGGCGTTGGAGATGTACGAGTAGCCCGATCCCTCGCACGCAGACAAACTCAGGGCAACCACGAAGAGAGCCGCCTTCATCATCATGCTCCGGCGCGCCGATTCGCTGGGTTGTCCCGGGGCCATACGTCATTATCGACCCAATTTCAGGGGGCCGGCACACTCGCACAAGCCCTCAGCCCGCCACGTCGGATCGACGGGGCGGCCGTGATCGGACCCCACCGAGAAGGGGCGGCCGGCTGTCGGGGGCGGGCCTATCGCCGGTCCAAGGAGCGGGCGGCGCCATCGTGAGGCGAGCCAGGGCAACCAGGACGGCATCATAGTTGACCCTCCAACCGGCGAAGTCCCGCCAGGCCTGATCTGGCTCGGGCTTCATAGGGAGGCCCTCCTGTGCGAGCCTTTGCCACACCTCGTCGAACTCGGCGCGCCGGATAGAGATGGGATCGTCCGGACCGGGGTCGGGATCGTAGGGAATGGCGAAGAACCCTGCGATGTGGCGAAGGCATAGATAGCCGGCCCGAATGCAGAGCTCGGCCTCCGGCTCGCGCTCCATATCGAGACAGGATGCGTGCAGAGCCGCTGCGTCAAGAGTGCAGCCCGCTGCGGTTACCCACGACCGCTCCGGCTGCGGGGACCGAAAGAAACACAGCGCCGCAATCGAAGTATGGCTCTCCTCGACGTCGGCAAACCACGTCTGCCAGCTGAGCCAGTTGTCGTCCAACCGGGTCAGGCCGCCGATTCGGTAGTGCCGCAGCAGGAATTCGGCCGATGAGGGCGGGCTGCCCGCGAAGGCCTCGAGGAGGGTGACGGAGATCTCCCGGCGCGTGAAGGCCGCGTAGATCACCGGCAGGTAGGTGACGAGAAGGGCGATCAACAGAAGGCCCAGAGCCGCCTCGGAGAAAGCCAGCAGCACCGTAGACGTGACCGCGGGGCGCTCGAAGCCGAGTGTCAACAGCGACGAACCGCTGGTGATCACCGCCTCCGACAAGGGTCTGATCCCGGCGGCCCAGTACATCATGGTGTATCCCGTGCCCACCAGGAGGACCCAGGTGGTTGCAAGGGTTACCAGGGCCAGTGGGCCGTAGAGGGCCATGATGCGATCCCGGTCGGCATAGGGTCGGGAGGGACGGGCGAAGAGGTCGAACACCGATCTGAGCCCCAGAAAGACGATCCGGCCGATGAGCACGGGCGCAGCCCGAGGCAGTACGAAAGTCCGGATGGCGGAAAGAACGGTACCGAAGACGATGAAACCGCCGACTCCGAAGACAACGATCCGCAAGGCGATCACGGTTCACATGATCCCATCGAGGGGGCGTTCACGGACATCCGCGGGAGTTGTGCCTGCCGCCCTCGGAGGCATGGCTCCGGGCCCCTCGTAGGAGGGGACGCCTGACCACCCTGGGAGCTGCCGAGCCTTCAGGGTGAGGATCCGCCCTTCACGGGCTTCGGAGCACGAGGGCACGACTCAGCAGCCCGCTCAGGGAGGCGCCCAGCACGACGGCATAAGGCTCGAGGTCCGGATCACCCGGCGCGCTCGGCAGCAGGTTCAAGACAAGAAATGTCGTTCCCACGGATAAAGCCCCCTCGAGAACGGCGGTCCAACCAGCGCGAGGACAGTGTCCCGCTCGCAATGCTAACCAGGCGCCGAGTGGGCCACCCAGGAGGATCGCCAGTGCCAGGATGAAGTAGATGAGCAGTCCTTCAAGCTCGAGCTGCCCACTGTGGTCGAACGAAAGGATCTGCGCCGGTGAGGCGCCCCCGATGGTGGGTTCGACCAGAAACGCCGCACTAACTCCCAGCGCTACAACACCGAGGCCGGTCCCTACAAAGCTCCTGAGATATCCGGGCGATTGCCGACCTCCGGAGCGGGAGTCCACTATCTCCGAGCTTTGCGAAAGGGAGACCCGATCCGGCTTCCTCCGGGTGGCGTCTCTAGATACCGTTCACCGTAGGAGGACATCCGGTCTTTGGCCCCCTTGAAAGCCGTCGGCGCGCCTCAACCGCCCATCGCCTCGGTCGCCCGCTTGGCCATCTCGCCTTCGGACACGTCCTCGATGTGGGTGGCGACATTCCATCGATGCCCGAAGGGATCTTCGAACTGGCCCGACCGGTCCCCGTAAAACTGATCCTGTACCGGGCCGAGGGCTGTGGCGCCCGCCCCCACCGCCCGTTCGACGACGCCGTCAACGTCCTCGACGTACACGCTCAAGGTAACCGGAGTCGCACCGATGGCCTTCGGGCTGCGCATGTTCATCTCGGGGAATTCGTCCGACAACATGATGACCGAATCGCCGATCTGGAGCTCGGCATGCCCGATCTTACCCTCGGGTGCAGGCATGCGTGTCCGCTCTGTGGCGCCGAACACGGTGCTGTAGAACTCGATTGCTGCAGCGGCCCCATCGACGCACAGGTAGGGCGTGACCTGCGGGTATCCATCGGGAATAGGCTTGACACTCGCCATAAGAACCTTCCTCTGTCGGCTTCACAGACCTCCGGCTAACGATCTCTGCGAAGCCTAACGGCCCGAGGCGACCCGACCATCCGGGTGTCTCAGATGAACGACAAAGGCGATCAGCCAGCGTGGCGTCTCAGATGCTCGTCAAGCCTGGTTGCCAGCCCGTAGATCTCGGACCCGAGCTGTCTCCCCTGTTCCTCAACCCGTACAGTCAGGCCGTCGAGCCGCCCATTGAGGCCGTCGATCCGCCCGGTGAGGCCGTCGATCCGAGAATCGAGCCGCGCCCCCAGGGTGTCGATCCGATTGCCGAGATAGAAGAGCGACCCCAAGAGGGTTGCGGCCAGAAGGCCTATCGCCGTCCATGCCTGAGCTTCCATGGGTTGAAGTTAGCAGGAGGTTGCGACGGAAACGAGCAGCCGGCGCTTCTTTGGTCAGTCCGCGGAGTGAGATGAGGCCGGCGGACGTCGCCGAGAGTCCACCGTGATCCAGCTCGCGACCCGCTCGATTTCCCATCCTGGACCATGTGCGGCACATGTGACATGCTAATCGCATGTCAAAGATGATTCAGGTGCGGAACGTTCCCGATCGGCTGCACCGAAAGCTCATGCGGCGCGCTCGCGCCCGGGGCCAAACGCTTACTGACTACGTCCAGGAGATCCTCGAGAGAGAAGTGGCCCGTCCCCCGGCGGACGAAGTCTTCAAGCGGATCTCGGGGAGAGAGCGCGTACGCCTTAGAGGCCCGGCCGCTGATCTCATCAAGCAAGAGCGAGCGTCGCGGGACGCGTCCTGAGGTTCGTCGTCGCCGACGCGTCCGCGCTGGTGGAATACCTGTTGCGCACGGAACGCTCCGAATGGATCGGGACCGCCATCGGCGACGCGAACCACGATCTGAACGTCCCCGCGCTCTGCGATGTCGAGGTCACCGCTGCTCTCCGCCGATCCCTACAGTTCGGCGCCCTCGATGAACGGAGAGCCGAAGAGGCGGTCGAAGACTATCTGGACCTACCTCTCACCAGGCACGGACACCAATCACTCATCCCTCGGATGCTGGAACTGCGGCATAATTTCTCCGCGTACGACGCGACCTATGTGGCCCTCGCGGAGCTTCTAGGAGGACACCTGTTGACCGGAGATGGGCCTCTCGCCAGGTCGGTGCAGGTTCACGCAAGCATCCCGTTGATCGCCGAATAATCGGCGGGAGCGCAGGCGATCGCTCTCTAGCAGGTGGTGGCGATTCGGAGTGCTTCGCAGACTTCTTGCATTCGTTCGGCGCGAAGCCGGGTAATGCGATCTGTGCACAGGGCAATCCGGACGAGCATTACATTATTGAGGGTCAAAGCGCAGTCCGTGGGCATTCCGTCAGGCATACCAAGCGGCACCTCCGTGGGTATTTCACGAACTGTCCGCGTGGCCGGGACCGCAAGGACTTGGT
>JALZIO010000326.1 GCA_030860245.1 Actinomycetota bacterium
CCTTCGAGCTCGGCCTCGAGCCCCTGGGCGACCTCTTCGAGAGAGCCGAGGCGGGTGGCGTCGTCGGAGCCCTCCGCTCGCCGCAGGATCGAGGCCATCCGATCCTCGAAATCGATTGCTTCCATGGGTGGATTATGACCTCTTGGATTGCCCCGAGGCCGGTTTCCGCCCCGAGGCGGACCGGGCCGCCTCGCTCTTCTTCCTCGGCGAGCTCTTCTTGCGCGTCGTTTTCTTACCCGTCGTCTCTTTGCGGGTCGTCTTCTTGCGAGTGGTGCCTTTGGGCGCCCTCGTGGGCGATGCTCCGACCTGGGCCTCGAGCCGGGCGATTCGCTCCGCCAACCGATCGACCGCCTGCTCGAGCCGCTCGACTTCCCGTGCGCTTGCGATGCCGAGCTGAGCCGTCTGGTTCTGGATCTCAACCCGCAGCGCCCGGGCCACTTCGTCGCGGTCGTCCTTGGTTCGCTCCATGAGATCACTCACCAGTCCCGATGCCGCTTCCCGCTGAATCTCGCCCTCCCGAACGAGCTCCTTTACGAGTTGCTCGGCGCGGTTCAACACCAGCTCGGCCACTCCGGAACCGACGGTCGCCCATCTTCGCAGCTCGTCTTGCACCTTATCGCTGCTCCCTTTCTCCTCGGTTCAGACCTCCGGCCGTCGGTGGCCAAAAGGCGCTGCTCTGCTTTGGACGCCGGTGCAGTCTCGGGTCCTTTCTACCTGCTCAAACCTATACTCAATGGGTGCTGAACCTGATACCGATCTCGGACGCCAACCCAGCGCGGCGCTTCCCCGTCGCCACGCTCGGCCTCATCGCCGCGAACGTCTACGCGTTCTTTTTCCTCGAACCCGGTTTCGGCCAGACCGCCGCTGCCCAGCTTTACTTCGTCGACAACGCCCCCATCCCCTGCCAGCTGCCCAACGACTGTCCCGCCACCATCCCGGGCACCGATCTGCCGATACCCGTCCGCGATCCCGTCTCTTTTCTCCTCGCAACCCTGTTGTCGATCTTTCTCCACGGCGGCTGGCTCCACGTCATCGGCAACCTTCTCTTCCTGTGGATATTCGGCAACAACGTCGAGGACCACCTCGGCTCCGGGAAGTACCTGCTCTTCTATCTCCTGGCGGGAATCGTGGCGACGCTCGCGCACGTGCTCACACACGTTGATTCGTTTCTTCCGGGCATCGGCGCGTCGGGAGCGGTTGCAGGCGTGATGGGCGCCTACCTCGTCTTGTACCCGCGTGCACGAGTCAATGTTCTCATTCCGATCTTCTTCTTCTTCACGGTGGTCGCCATGTCGGCCTGGGTCGTCCTGGCGCTATGGTTCGTCTACCAGTTCTTCATCGGCGCCCAGGAAGCGGCCGGCGGGGCCGGTGTTGCCTGGATGGCGCACGTCGGAGGCTTTGTGTTCGGCGCAGCGGCGATCATCCTGCTCGGCGGACGGCCTCAACGCCCGCGTCCCCAGTGGCAACCTCAGTGGCGCTGACCGGCAACTTCGACCGGTCAACCGAGGTCGGCCAGGCTGGCCACCACCAGATCCGGGGCCGGCTGTAGGGCTTCTGCCTCGCTCCGGGTGGTGACGCCCGATAACACAAGGATCGTCGCCCAGCCCATTGACACCGCCCCGGCCAGATCGCTGTCGGCGCGATCTCCGACCGCAGCGATCCTGACGGCCCCCGACATCCGGCGCGCCACCGCCTCCATCATGGGTGGATACGGCTTGCCGACGATCTCGGCGATCTCTCCCGAGGCCACTTCGATCGACGCCAGAATCGCCCCCGCCCCCGGCCACAACCCCTCGGGAGCGGGAAAGGTCGAGTCTCGGTTCGTCGCAAACAACTTTGCGCCGTTCCTCACGGCGCCCGACACGCGACGCATCGTGCTGTAGTCGAAATTGACATCCCAGCCGACCACGACGGCCTCCGCGGCGATGCTGCCGGGGTCGTCGTTGAGCACAACCCCTATCGAGGCCAAGCCCTCTCGGACACCGCGATCGCCGATCACAATCGCCGTCTTGCCCGAATACCCTTGAGCGGCAAGGACCTCCGAGATAACCACACCAGAGGTCAACACGTCCTCGTCGAGAGCGTCGATCCCGAAGCGGGTCAGCTTTCCGACATACTCATCCACCGTCGAGCGCGAGTTGTTGGTGCAGAAAACCACCCTCAGGCCGCGCTCGCGCAGGCGACTGATGGCCTGGGGGGCGCCCTCGATCAAGCGATCGCCGCGATAGATCACGCCGTCCAGATCGCACATCAGGGCATCGAAGCTCCGGGAGATGGCCGCCGGATCCAGAGCAGCGGTCACTTACTTTGCTCGCTCACCGCTCGGTCAGTTTTCTCGCTCACCGCTCTGTCTCTTCCATGTCGTCGTGAAGGTCCCCTTCAGGCGCACGTATCATGCGCCACCTATGCCCACCCTGAGGCCCTTCCACGGAATTCGTTATCGCTCCGGTACCGTGCTGGCCGAGCTGGTCTGCCCTCCCTACGACATCATCTCACCAGAGACCCAGGTCCTCTTGGGGCGGCGCCACCCCCACAATGCGGTACATCTGGAGCTTCCACCGGACTCGCCCGAAGCCCCGGCCGGCTACGCGCAGGGGGCCGCCACCTTCCGGAGATGGATGGAGGAAGACGTGCTGCGGGCCGACGAGAGCGCGTGCCTCTATGTCTACCGCCAGGACTTCCTGGGCCCGCAGGGGGAGCGTCGCCGGGTGGCGGGGGTGCTGGGAGCACTCGGACTCGAGCCCTGGGGGCGCGGCTCGGGAGTCCTCCCCCACGAACGGACCATGCCGGGACCGGTGGCCGACCGCCTCAGTCTGCTACGAGCCTGCCCGGTTAACATCTCTCCCATCTACGCCATCTACCGCGGGGCCGGCGGGTTGGCCCCTTACTTCGATACCCTCGAGAATCGTCCCCCCGCTGCGAACTTCGTCGACGACGAGGGCACGCGTCAACGGTTGTGGGTCATTGACGCGCCGGCGGAGATCGACATGCTCAGTGCGGCGACCTCGAACGGCCCGTTGATCGTCGCAGACGGACATCACCGTTACGAGACGGCGCTCGCCTACCATGGCGAGGAAGGGAACGCGCCGGGAGGGCATGATGCGATCATGTGCTTGTGCGTTGACATCGACGGCGAGGATGTTCTCGTGCTCCCCTATCACCGGGCAATCTCCGCACCCGGAGCGCATCTTGTTTTGAAGCAACGGCTAAGGGACGCTTGGAGTGCGATCCCATTAAATGATGACGAGGTGCTGGCCACGCTGCAAGCCTCGCGAGCCGAGCATTCATTTGTCTTCGTGCTTCCCGAAGACAATCTATTGATCGAAATGCCGGCCGGGAGCACCGATGCCGTGCTCGACATTGTCGTCCTTCACGACGACATTCTTCCGAGCGCATTCGTAGAAGGCATTGACGGCTTGTGGTTCTTGAGGGATCCGCAGGAGTTGGTCGAGGCGGTACGCGTCGGAAATTGGGATGCGGGGGTGCTGCTCAAACCCGTGCAAGCGGCACAGGTCGCGGCGACCGCGCTG
>JALZIO010000003.1 GCA_030860245.1 Actinomycetota bacterium
GGATGGAAAGGACGCAGACGCCGACCTGTGCATCAGGGCCGGATACCTTGCTCTACGGCGCATCGCCAGTTTCTTTCAGATTCCCTACAATCCCGCCCCGCAAGTGGGAGACCCCATCTCGATCGACAAACAGGATTTCGATCAGATGTACGACCGGCTGGCGGAGTTCAAGCTGCCGCTGCGTCAAGACAGGGAACAGGCATGGCTGGACTTCTGGGGATGGAGGGTCAACTACGACGAAGTCCTTCTTGGACTCGCCCGTCTGACCATGGCGCCTCCGGCCCCCTGGTCCACCGACAAGCTCGGCGCAAACCTGACGGCAAAGTTCCCGGCTTTGGAAAAACGGGGGCCGGAGGAATAATCGATCCGAAGAGAGGAGAACGGACATGTGTTTGACGTGCGGATGCAAGCTGCCTCATGAGGATCACGGGAAAGAGGATTACCTCACCATCGAGGACCTCGAAAAAAGCGCGGCCCTTGACGAGATTGGGCTCGACGAAGCCGTAAAGAGGCTGATCGAGTGTGTAGAGGTTGCAAAGAACGAAGAGGGGCACAGCCATAAATAAGGGGAGCAGCCCAGCAGCTGTGCCCGACGCGACGCAGATCTCTTCCGACAGGATCGGCCGCTATGCCGATCTCATCATCGATTGGTGCATCCGGGTTCAGCCCGGTTGGCAGGTGCTCGTCAACACGTCTCCCCTTGCCCGCCCGCTCGTTGAGGCCCTCGCGCGCAGGCTGGCCCGAAAGGGCGCGTATTACCTGGGAAGGATCGGATTTACAACTGCTTCCTTCGGCTGGCTTCAAGAAGCGTCCATGGAACTGGCCAGCACAGTTCCCGAGCTGGAAAAACGCGTCGCTATGGAAGCAGATGCCTTCATCACGATCTCCGCGCCGGAAAACACCCGAGAGGGCTCCGAAATCCCACCGGAAAAACAGTTTGCTTCTCAAAAGGCAATGCAGCCCGTCATGGAGAGGGTGGTCAACATGGAGGTCGCCTGGCTCGCATGCGTCTTTCCCGTACCGGCTCTTGCACAAGACGCGGGAATGTCAATTTCGGCTTACGAAGACTTCGTCTACGGAGCCTGCCTTCTCGACTGGAAGGCAGAGGGCGAGCGAATGAAGAAGTACGCCGACCGGCTCAACGACACAAAAGAGCTGCGAATCGTGGGTGAGGGGACCGACATAACGCTGAGCCTCGAAGGACGAGAAGCCGTTATCGACGATGGACGCGTCAACATGCCCGGCGGTGAGTTCTTTTACGGCCCCCGCGAAGACGCCACCGAGGGCGTCGTGACGTTCAGCGAGTTCCCAGTCCCACGGGCGGGGCGCGACCTCAAGGGAGTCCGGCTCGAGTTCCAAGGGGGCCGGATCGTGGATGCATCCGCAGAAACCGAGGAGAAGATGCTGATCGAAGCGCTGGACATGGACGAGGGTGCCCGCGTTCTCGGGGAGCTCGGAATCGGGTGCAACCCCGGTATCGACCGTTTCATGCGCAACGTGTTATTCGACGAGAAGATCCAGGGAACGGTCCACCTTGCGCCGGGCAGAAGCATTCCGTCGACGGGCGGGATCAACCACAGCTCACTGCATTGGGACATGGTGAAAGACCTGCGGAACGGCGGAAAGATCTTCTGCGACGGCGAACTGGTACAGGAGAACGGCAACTGGCTGGTGAGTTGAGTCCCTCAGCCGGCCCTTTCCCCATAACCCCTCACTGAGAAGGCACGGATTGCGCCGCCTTCTGGTTGGCTTGGCCTTGTTGCCCGCCGCACTCGCGGCGCTGGTCGGAATTGAAATCGTCATCGCCTTGAGGCGCGAATATCTGCCCGTCGCTCCAGTCCTCGAGATCAAAGGAACCTTCGGCCCGGTCGACTCCGCTCCCCTGAGATTCGTGGTTCTCGGCGATTCATCGGCAGCAGGAATCGGAGCAGGATCGGCCGAGGATTCATATCCCGCTGTGCTGGCGCGGCGTTTGGGTGAGGACGGGTTCAAAGTGGAGCTGGACGGGTTCGGGATTTCGGGAGCCCGTCTCGCCGGGCTCGAGTCGCAGGTCGATGAGGCCATCTCAACTAAACCTGACGTGGTGCTGATAGCGATCGGCGCCAACGACGTAACTCACGCCACCCGCATCCCAAGAATTCGAGAGCAGCTGACCACGGCGATCAAACGGCTACGGGAGACGGGGGCCGAGGTGGTTGTTGCGGGAGTTCCGGACATGAGGGCACGCGCGTTTCTCGAACCATTGCGATCGATCGCGGGTTGGCGAGGAAGGGCGGTAACCCGGACCATCCAAGCCGTGGCCCGCGAGCAGGACATCTCGTTTATCCCTCTGGCATCCAGGACCGCTCGCTACTTCGGAGAAAGTCCCGACGGACACTTCAGCACTGACGGCTTTCACCCATCGGCGGGCGGTTATGCGAGATGGGCTGAGGCGATGTACCCAGAGGTGAAGACTGCCGCCTCCAGGAAGAAGCCGGTTAGCTCCAGTTGAGGGGAGACATCGCGTGCTCTCCCGGGAACCCCTTTAGCGGTTCCGTCCTCTGGTCGCCAAATGTGAATTCAGGTGAGCCGGCAACCAGCGCTCTCGTTAATTCCGAAACAAGGATCTCGTCCCCGGCCGCCTGGTCTGCGATTCTCGACGCGTAGTTGACGTGCCTGCCGAAGTAGTCCCCGCTCTGCTGAAGCACCTCACCGGTGTGGATACCGATGCGCACCTTGATCGGAACCTGAGCCACGGGCTCACGGTCACTCAGAGCTTTCTGAATTCCAATTGCAGAACGAAGCGCCTGGCGGGCGCTGGGGAAGGCCACCATGAAACCGTCCCCCCGGGATTTGACCACCATCCCTCCTGCCTTCGCGACTTCCGATCGAACGACCTCATCATGACCGGCGAGGATCTCCAGCCACACCTGATCGCCTAGACGCTCGTTCAACTCGGTGGAACTTTCGATATCTGTGAACAGGATCGTCACCGTCCCATCCGGGGAAGCGTGTGCGGCAAGGCTTGGTTGTTCCTTGGCAACCTCCGATGCGATGACATGAATCGAGCGGCTGACATCCGCTCGACTGAGACCTTGAAGGGAAACGCGCAAGTCAACTGCGCGCTGCAAAGTTCGGGGAAGGCTCAGCTGAGTTGCAACGTCCGCTACCTGACCGGCAAGGCGGAGCCCCTTCTGCACATCTCCGGGCCCGCTTCTTGCGGCACATAGCTCTGCCTGCGCAAGGTGCGTCTGAGCGATGAAGTATGCGAACCCAGCCCTGGAATAAACCGACAGAGCCTCCTCCAGATGTGACTCGGCGACGCCGTAATCGCCGTACGTTGTCGCCAGCACTCCGAGGTGGTAATGCCCGACCCCGTTGGTGGCGTACGCCATGCCGGGGATGCCGAAGAAATTAGCGAAAGGCTCGAGGGCCGGATAAATGCGTTTTGCGGCCTCAGCATCCTTCGTATCCCTGGACACTTCCGTGAGCAGCCCCAGCATCCACACCCAGCCCCAATCGTCCGGCACGCTCCCGAAGTCGTCCGATAAAAGATCCAACATCTTGGCGCGAGCGGACTCTGTGTCGCCGAGCGCGTGATCCACAAAAATACTGAGACCGACTAGCCACGGGAACACCGAAGACATCTCGACCATGTAGGGCGCGATCTCGTGCAGAAACTTCGATTCGAGTTTTTCGAACTCGACCGTTAGAACAGCTCCGGCGCTGAAGCGATGTACGTTTTGGTCCCCTGCCTTGACTCCCTCGGCAACCGCCCTTCGTACCAGCTCGTCCGCCTCTGCCAGACGTCCTTCCGAAAAGCTCCATGTGGCACGGAACAAATGCGCGAACCAAAAATAGAGAGGCAGCTTTGCCTCCTCGGCGAGCCGGCTATAGGCGTCGGCATCAGTC
>JALZIO010000020.1 GCA_030860245.1 Actinomycetota bacterium
AGTCGGGGAGGTTGCGGGCGTCGTCGACCGACATCAGGAACTGCATGGGGATGGGCGGCATGTCCGCCCCATGGTCGCTCATTCCGAGAAGGAGCTCTTCCGGCCGCCGGTAGAGTCTGAGCGCCCCCGCCCTCGTAGGGACGGCGCGAAACTCCTCGGACCGCACCTGACCTGGTGCTTCGCGAGGGTCCCGCGATCACCCCGGAACTCGATTCCGCCAGAACCGGAACGTCCTCGCCCCGACGGCATCGTCGTCGGGAGGATCGTCCGGTCACCCGGCCCACGAAGAGAGCAGCCCGACGCCGGCTCGTCGAAGCGAGCATGATCGTCACAGTGAAGCCCCAGGAGCGACAGGTGTGGGAGCACCGGATCGATCTTGGCGACGCATCGCGTTGTGCTGGGCGTCTACAGGCGCCTCAGGAGTTCAGCCTTCTTTGCCTCGAACTCCTCTGGGCTGAGAACGCCCGCCTCCTTGAGTTCTCCAAGCTGCCTGAGCTGGCCAATGATGTCCGGCTGGGCAACCCCAGCCCCGGCCGCAGCCGATGGCGCGGCGCTCGGCGCGCTGATGCGGGCTCGAACCAGATCGACGATCTCCTTGCCGTCGTCCTTGTTCACATTCTTGATCTCGGTCTTGTTGCCACTCGCGAAGATTGTGATCGCGCCGAGCATGAGACCAGAACCCCACTGCACCGAGGAAACCTTGTCGAGCGGGAAGTCCTCGCTTCTCTTAGACATGACGCCGTCCCGGACGAAGAGAAGCCGCCGATCAGTAAGCACGATCAGTCCGTTGCCGTTGCCGTACACGCCGGTAGTCATCCGCTCGACCGTCTCGCCCTCCCATAGGTGGTCGGGAAGTCGCTTGATCTCTCGTCCGCCACCCATTTTCACCCGCATCCTGCTCTTCGCTGCGGCGATGTCTGGTCGTAGGTCTTCGGCCATTGGCAGTCTCTTTCGGAAGGTTGACGTTGGGAAAGGGAAGTCTGCCGCGAAACGAGGAACGGGGCGGAGTTGGTCAAGAGATCAGTGGATGAACGCGGTCGACCTACCTCGATCGAAGCTGGGCCATGGGTTGGGGGCAGTTGGCCGGTAGCGAAGATCGGGCACCGGGTCGTCCGGTGTCAACGAACACCAGGCTCCGGCGTTCGGCGTTCCCCCATCAACACCCTCACGTCCTGTTCGGGTCCTTTCAATAACTTTAGCGCCTGGCTTGCGCACCGACGACGTGATGGTACGCGCCTGGTGCGCATCGCCCCATCACCACGGCCGGTGGCGCCGGTGGCACACCACAGTCCGCGAGACAGCTTAGGCGTTCTAGTTGGTCCCGCCGGATTCGAGCGCGCCCGTATTCAGGTTTTCGCCGTCACGTCGTCGGCGCTTGAGCCGAGTCGGTGCACGGGTCCGTCCTGAGTAAGCCGGTAGATCCGGGACAGGAATAGGTGTGCGACCGTGGTTTCGCGCCAAGCAGAGCGCCGTCCATGGGCCTTGTGCGGCCTAACACGTGTAGCCTATGCCCAGAGACACAAGCGAGAGAGGCCCGCCCCTATGGCTCATTGGCAATGAGCTAGTGGTTGGGCCTCCCTCGGCGCGTCTGAACAATAGCGCCTCTTTGACCTGCCGGCTAGTCAATTGCGCGATTCCTTGGGAATTCTTCTCGGAGCGCGGCCAGGCTTTCCTAACACAACTTTGGTTAGAGATCTAACACAACATTGGTTAGGGAGTCGCTAACAGGGCGGCGGACTTGGGGACAATACCCTCGGCTAGACTCCCTTGCCGACAGCGGTTCCCGCCGGCAATCTCGGTCTCAGCTCCACCAATCCCGATTCGTGCAGGCCACATTTGATTAGCCATTCCTGTGTTGTTGCTCCGGCCCGATCGCCCCTCGGCACCTTGACCGAAAGCCGCAAGCCAGCTCCTGTGGGACGACCTCTCCGACTCTGACGGGCGCGGATCGGCTGCGTTCTCCACGAGTTCCCACAGGTGGGGGTAGAGGTCTGTGAGGCCGACCCACTCGGTATCTGCGACCTGGAGTACCTTCCAGCCCAAGCGATCCAGTGTTAGCTCACCCTTGCGAACATTGCATGGCCAGCAGGCGGTCACAAGGTTCTCAAGGTCGTTGGCTCCGCCGTGGGCGTTCGGTTCAACGTGGTCAACCGTGGAGCTACGGCTTGCAACCGCTGGGTGCGTCGCACCAGCCTTCCAGTTCTTGTGGTAGCGGAACTCGACCGGGAATAGGAAGCTGATGGCCCGCATGATCGGTGTCGGGATAGTCTGGGCGTTGCAGTATCTGCATGTAAAGCAATCCCGGCGCAACACACGTGCATAGAGTGCGGGGGGAATCGCTGGTCGTTTTTGACTCGCACCGTATGGAACAACAATGTCCTGGACATTGGCTCTCGCAGCCTCTAGACCGCTAGTGACAAGGCTTTGTACCACGAAGGCGAGTATTGAGTCGTACTTGTCCCCAGGAGGTAGCGGGTTGCAAGTCATCACCGTATGCGAGCCCCTCGATGTGCCGACGTTCATATCTCAGGAAAGACAATATCTCGGAGGTTCATCGTGGGGGCTCTCGGATCCCGCGGGGTGGGTCGCCACAGGAGGCCGGATCGTTTGGGGATGACGCCCATCACGTCGAGCTGCTTCGCCTCCGGTCTCTCCAAGCCATGATGTCCGACCGCAGCCACAGACGGACTCGGCCCTCACCGAGTTCGATGACCGGCCGAGGCATGTCGGGATAGCGCCTGAGGTAAGTCGTCACACTGTTCCGATGGGACAGACCCAGAAGGTCCGCAACAATCTGGGAGTCGATCAGATCCTCGCTATTGATCAGCGGCGCCATCGGTCGAGTCTAACCATGTTGACTGGTCCAGTCCTGTTCAGCTAGTCTAACGATCTAGACAGATGGCCCCGGCGGTGCGGAAACACCCCGGGGCCAGGACAGCACCTGACTGGAGGTACTGACATGGCCAAAGGTAGTGGGCGGCCGCCCAACCGCCAGGACTTGTGGGCATCGGGCGCCACGACACTTGCGAAGTGGCTCGACGACAGCCGAGACCTTCTCGATGGCCTGCTTGGACTCCGAGAGCTGGGGGAGAGAGGGGCCGCAGCCGTAGACGTCGTCGCCTCGTTGCGCGAAGTCCAGAAGATCCGTCTCGCATGGGAACTCTGGGAGGCGCTCGTCCACGCCGATGGGGGTGACCCGGAGCGTCTTCTCTTAGATCACGTCCCCATCGACCTGATCGAGCTTGGGAGATCCGCGATCTGGGGCGAGACGAACCCTGGGCGAGTGCCTTGACTGGTCAATCGGGGTTCCCCCAGCCTGGATCGGAACGTGGCGCCACCCTTGCCGATGACGGGTCAGCCGGCTACGGTCACCGGCCACGTACCGCAGGACAGGCCGGGGCGCCGCACGAGGCTGAAGCCAAACAGTGCAGCGCTAGCTCGGACCCGTCGGGCCGGATTGCCGTAATCGCAATCACGTCCTGGCAGGGAGCCCGTGGTCACCAGTACCAACAGCGAGCAGGGTGTTCAGCATCCCTCAGTCCTGGGTGTGTACGAGCAGCAGCCGCTTCCTGGCTCGCTCGACCGGGTTTCCACACGCCGCACGTCAAGCACCGAGCAGCGTCCGCTCGAACGACTCGGCAGGTTGGCCGTCCGCGCGTGGTGTGCCGGTCAGCAGCTCGCGTCAGGGCTGTTGAGCCCGCGGGAGCTGCTGATGGCGGCTGCCGAGGTGGGTGACGCCGCGCTCGCCGAAGAGATCGCGATCGTAGCGTCTCACCTTGCGGCTCTCGGGACCCTCACCGAGCAGTCGCACGAACGCCTGTTCACGGAAATCGCTCGCTTCGTCCGTCGTCTGGATCTCCTGCACGTAGAAGCGCTCGCGGCCGTGACGGCCTCGCATACCCGCGACTTCGTCCACGAGCCCGTCGATCACCGGGACCGTTGGGCGGATCCCGGTCTGGGCACGATGCATTTCCGACGGTCAGCCGTTCGCCTTCTCTTCCGGGCCGCCCGTCAGCTCTACCTCGTCAAACACGACCCGACTCTCGACCTGGTGCTCCCGGCTCGATCGGCTCTCCAGACTCGACCGCTGCACGACGACGAGGAGATGCTGTGCCGGGTCGCCTGTCGCCAGACGTTGATCGCCACCCGTCTCCCGGCTGCCTGGGCGCTCGGCCAGGCGACTGCTGTCTCGTCCGAGCTTGCCGTGATCCGGGCGAGCGACGTTGACCTGGACGCCGGGACGGTTCTGCTGCACGGTTGCTCAAAGCGCGTCCCCCGTGTCGGCGTCCTGACGCCGTGGGGCGTTGAGCAGCTTCGTCGCCACATCAGCCAGCTGGCCGGTAACGACTGTCCGCTCGTCTACGGCGCGCAGACGTCGTCGGTTTCCGGTCAGGCGTCGTCATGCTCCGCGCTCCATGACGTCCTCAGACACGCTGGACTGTCGGGCGAGCCCGACGTGCGCCCCGGTTCTCTTGCGGCCTGGGCGGGAAGGCGGATCTTCGAGGAGACTGGGCTGGAGCGTGAGGTCGCGAGGGCGCTGGGCATCCGGTCCCTCGATCGGGCCGCCCAGGTCATCGGCTGGGACTGGTCGGCGTGACGGCTACCCCGGGGACACTCGGCGGCCCGTACCCGAGGAAGCGCCCGCCTCGGCGGAGGAACCGCGAGGCTCCGGGTCTCCACGGCAGCGAGGCGGCGGTCCTCCTGGCGAATTGGGAGCCGCTGCACGAGGTGGCATCAACGCTCCACCACTGGCAACCGGGCGACCAAGGTCCGCACCCCCACGTGCCACCGGCCGTACACGTCCTCTACGGGATCATGTGCTGGAACGAGGGCGGTCAACGGGGAGCGGAGCGGCTGTTCCGGTCCAAAGTCGTATGGGCGCCGATCCGGACCATCATGGACGCCCGATACCCGGGCTATCCGGGGCTCCAGCCGGGGGCAGCGCCCGTGAGCAGGAGCGAGTTCTGGCGCTACTGCGATACCTACGCCATCGAGCCCTGCATCTTCGGGGCCTTGGTCGAGGAGTTCGAAATTCAGGCGGCTGCGTTGGCGAAGTCAATGGGGATGTTCGATGCTTCCGCCGGCTCGGTCACCCATCCAGCCCGCCAGAATGTTCTCGTTGGCGACGGTACCGTCCTCCGTCCTCGTACCGATGCCGTTCGGGATCAGCTACAGGTGGACATGCGCACCGGCATCGTCGAGCAGAAGCGATACGAGCCAGATGCCAGCTTCTTCAAGACGGGAGACGGCACGACGGTAGTGCGAGGAACGAAGTTCGGCTTTGTCGAGTCGCGGCTACCGCACGTGAATGAGCGCGTGATCCTCGGCGTCTTCAACGTCCCAGCCGGGAAGGGCCACAGTGAGGCCGCCGAGGCCCTCAAGGTCATCGACCGAGCGCAGGATCGACTGCCGGAGTCTCAGGCTGTCGCCTGGGACATGGCCATGCGTGGGACGCACGCCGACCGTATGTACCAGCGGGGTCTTCAACCAATCGTGAAGACTGCGAAGTCCCCCGGCGGCAAGCCCCGGTCCCGATTCATTGAGGTGCACACGGCCAAACTGGTCGACGGCACCGAGGAGCAGTTGAGTCTCTGGGCCATGAACGGCGGCTTGAGCATCCTGGTCGTGGCGGCGGGCGAGGAACATCTGGTCCAGTGTGAGCGCAAGCAGACGTACAGACGGGCCAACGCCCGAGGCGGCTGCCGCTGGTACATGGACGCCACCATCCCCGATGACCCGAGGGTTCCACCGAGACTTCGCCATGCCCGGATTCCGCTGGTGCGCCTCGATACCACTGCCGACGACCGGAAGACCGGTCTGAACAGGGCCGACAATCTCCGGGCCATTCACGAGGGTGATGCCGACTGGGACCGGCTCTACGGCCTTCGCCCGGGGGCTGAGTCGACGAACAGGTGGTTCAAGGAGCGGCTCCGGGACACTCGGGCTCCGGCGATCGGCGTTCCCCGTCAACACCTCCACCTGGTGTTCGGGGCGTTGTTCAACAACTTCCGTGCCTGGCTTGCTCACGGAACGCGTGTTGGTACCGCGCAGCCAGGCTCACCGCCGCAGCCCCCGCCGGCCGTGACCGCGCCCGTCGCGCCGCCACCATCTGGGTAGCAGCGTAGGCGTCCTCGCCGGTCAAGCCGGGTTTGAGCGCGCCCGAGATTCGGGTCCTACGCCGATCCTGTCGTCGTCCGTGGAGCCGCCTCCGTGAACGTTCGTTCATGGGTGAGCCGATACGATCCGGGCCGGGAGAGGGTGCGCGACCGGGTTTCGCGCCAGGTAGCGCGCCGTCCCTCGCCCTCGTAGCTCAGGGGATAGAGCATCGGTTTCCTAAACCGTGTGTCGCAGGTTCGAATCCTGCCGAGGGCGCAGACAAAAGTCCTGGTCAGAGCGTTATATCCTGAGAACCGCTCCCAGAAAATGCCTTACATAACGCGTTTGTCCCATCAAAGTGTCCCATCTAGCGGCTAGACTGCCTCTCATGGTGAGGCGGTGTCCCATCGGGGGGGCGGGGGTTGCGTGAGGCGAAGGGTTGCTGTGGACGACTACGACCTGGCTGTCGACTTCATGGACATGACGAACGACCGGCATGTCTGAAGGAGCGGGTTTTGTCAACACTGCGCTCCTCGAAGAGGAGCACGATCAGGGTTGAGAAGCTGGTTCCGCGCCGGTGGGTGCGGTCGCACGGGCGCGCGTCACCGAACTGTGGCCT
>JALZIO010000068.1 GCA_030860245.1 Actinomycetota bacterium
CTGCTGCACCCCGACGCAAGGAGCGACAGACCAAGAGCCACGGCCATTGCAATACTGGTCTTATTCAACGCCATTCCTTTCTAGTCTTGAAACAACTCTGTAGAAAGGAGCGGTATCAGCGCCTAAGCGGCCGACTTCGATGTACACAGCTACAGGCGAGAATGGGTAGTTGAATAAGCCGGGACAACCTGGGGAAACCCCCAAGGGCTACAGGAGGCTGCGGAAACCTCAATGACACAGTTGAGGCCATGGCTATCATTGCCATTGCGATCAGCGACAGTACTGGGGCGACGCCCAACATGTGGTCGTCGGTGTGGTGTGCGTTATGGCCCGCTGCAGTCGGCAGAACGCACATAACCACGACAAGGAGGAGCACAATCACAAAGAGGAAAATCATCCAGAATGGTGCTTTACGGAAGACGAAGAACAAGCTTGACATCATCTAGCACGATATCATTGTCGTTGAAAGCGCATTTGTGGAGAAGTTTTTGATCGAGCCTGCCCAACCGGATAAAGATCCGTTTCAGGGGATCCTTTCAGTTGAGGATATGCCGGCCTTAGGCGAGCCAGCAGGAAGCAAAGACTCATATGGCGCGATCCAGCAGCACCAGGTCGTGTACCAGAGAAACAGCAATCCATGCAGCAGCCCCACAATGGAATGCCTCCCTCATGGCCCACGACCATCAACAAGAGCAAAACAAGAAAGGACACGGTCTCCGCGAGCGAAACGAGCCTCAAACTGGCAGCAAACTTTGTCATCAGTATCCTCCCTCTCAACAACGAGCCCAGAGTGGCGGGCCGAACCCCCGGGGGGTGGTGGTCGTGCGTTGCTCCGCACGGAGGACGCCGGTCGGCTCTCCAATCACGAGACGACACACGATCAGGCTCCCGCCTCGAGTGCAGCTCCGCTCGGACCTGACGACGTTTCCGCCGCGACGCCGGTCGGATAAACCGTGACGGCTACCAGGCCAATCCAAGGGTCCGGTACAGGTTGGCTTAGCGCCTCCCCGAGGGCGGTTCATGCCAGTGTCGTAGACGAAGATGACGGCCTCGGGCACCCGAGCAACGAGCAAGCATCCCTTTCTGGCCAGGAGTAATCTAGCCAACTCACCCTATGAATAGGAGGCTGGAAGTGGCCACGACGGAAGACCCCTTACTTGAAGCCGAGCGCCTCGAGGAGGTGTGGAGGCGGCCCTCCGCGGAGCCCGAGCCCGCTCGCTCCGATGCTTCCCCGCGTGGAGCGCGACCCCTTCGCCCGGGCCTGGACTGGTCGCGCCCCCTGCTCGTCACCTGGGGTGCCGTCATGATCGCCCTTATGATCTTCGAACCGAGGCCTACAGATCCGACGGCGACCCCGCTGTGGGGCGAACTCCTGCTGTTCGGGTTCACCTATGCACTGCTCGCCTGCGTGGTCGGACTCGCTATCCGCCGGCGGTGGGGACTGGGGACCTCAGCTCTCGCCGGGGGCATGGGCATGGTCATAGCGGCGGCGTGCGCGGTGACGGGCCACCACGCCGGTGCCTGGTGGGTGGTCGAGGGCGTGGCGTTCACGGGCCTCGCGACCGGCAGCCTCATCGCCCTGCGCGACCGTCGCTGAGCCAAAGGCATCTCTTTTGTCTGTCAGCGTGAGGTTAAGCCCGGTTGTGATGAGTGAGGACAGCGCGTCGACAATGAGTCTTGTCGTCGGCTATTCATGAGCAGTCACTTTTGGCAGAGCTTGACTACGACCTTCCCCTTCAAGGTCGAGAGATCCCTGATTATCAGATGGGCCACTGCTCCTTCCGGTAGCCCATTCCCAAAGATCGTCCACCCGTCTCGTCGTAGTCATAAAGTGCTCGCGGACAGGAGCTTTGTCGGTACGTTCAGTTCTTCCCACACGCCATCGGTCAGCGCAAGAACCGCGCACATGACCGCAGCGAACTCTTCGCCACCGTAGGTCAGTGGTTAGCCGATTTGACTGAGCCCTCTTGCAGGTCGCCGGCATTCATTACCGGAAGCCTCTCAACTGTTTCTTTGACCTCGGATTGGCGGTGGACCAGAGGGGATTCGAACCCCTGACCTCACCCGTGCGAGAGGAGGACAAGGGGAAGCCCGACGACGAGGAATAGCTGGGGTTTTGCGCGTTTTCCCTGCTCAGAGGCCCTATCGACAGCCACGCATTTTACACCGAGGCTTTGTATGATGCACTCGAACCGCTGAGCGGTCTAACTTCTGGCGCAGGTCCATCTTTCAGCCATCCCAGCCCCGCTTCGTAGCGAGCTAGTGTCCGCATGAGCCATCACAACACCCTAGGTGTGGGCCGGCTCGTACTTGCCGGCTGCGCTGCAACTACCGAGCTCTGTCCTCATTCCACCCGCCCATCCAGTATACTTGCCTCAAGCAAGTATATTAGTTGTGAAAAGCAAGGGGAATGGGGTGCCCGTCGCCGGTCGCATTGCGCATCTCAGAGCCTTCAATCGCTTTTACACCGAACTGCTTGGGCTGCTCCGTGAAGGGCTCCTTGATACCCCTTATTCGCTCGCCGAGAGCCGGATTCTTTTTGAGCTGGGGTCGCCCGGGTCGGGCTCTCCCACCGAGTTGGCCGAAAGGCTTCAGCTGGACCTGGGGTATGTCAGCCGGGTTTTGTCTAAGTTGAAAGATCGCGGTCTCGTGGTGAGTGAGAACTCCAAAGATGACCGTCGCCGCCAGGTCCTCTCGCTCACTGCCGAGGGTCGTAAGGCCTTTCGGGGGCTCGACCAGAAGTCGTCGGCACAGATTCGACACCTCTTGCACGGCCTCAGCGAGGACGGACAAGAGCGATTAGTTGCATGTACCAAAGAGATCGAGGCGCTCCTGGGGGAGGCAAGCTCGTCGACCGTTGTCCTCCGTTCCCCTGTCTCTGGCGACTTCGGATGGGTCGTGCAACGTCATGGTGCCATATACCGACACGAGTATGGGTGGGAAGAGACATTCGAGGCGCTCGTCGCGCGGATCGTCGCCGGTTACATCGAACGAGGCGATTCGAGGCGTGAAGCAGCCTGGATTGCGGAAGTAGGTGGACAGCGCGTCGGATGCGTCTTCTGCATGAACAAGGCAGACGAGCTCGCGCAACTTCGGATCCTGCTGGTCGAACCATCGGCGCGTGGGATGGGCATCGGTACGCGGCTCGTGGAAGAATGTATTCGCTTCGCCCGTCAGGCAGAATACAAACAGATCATGCTCTGGACGAACGACGTGCTCATGAATGCGCGACGGATCTACGAGCGCGCAGGGTTTCGTCTGGTTGAAGAAGAGAAGCACCGTAGCTTCGGACGCGACCTGGTGGGGCAGAACTGGTTCCTTGATCTTTAAGCAAGGGAAATCTCTCGATGCGAGCCGTGAGACATAGGCAGATCGGTTGGCCTGCATCTTTAGCGGTTCCGTGCTGGCGAGGCGCAAGTGCATCTCACGACGGTCGGCTTCCAGAATGCGCAGGTATTCCTTGATGTGGAGATCCACGGAATCAGTTTGCCTCCTGGGTAGGACCACAGCCTCGCCGTAGTTTGGCCCTCCGGTCGACGGCCGCTTCTCTTTTAGCGCACGGCGCTTCGGGGTGGCCGTCGATCCTTCGCTCACGAACCTCCTGGGCCGGACTAGTCGCGGGTAGCCATCTGAGCTAGAAGAAATCCCAGACCCTTGGGTAGTCGCGGATGCCGCCTTGATCACGCCAGCAAGGCCAGGAGGGGGCGGTCAGCTGTATTCAAGGGGCAACCCGGCCGAGGCCCAGTCCGGCAGGCCATCCCGCAGCATTTGGCCTTTGTAGCCCTTGCCGGTCAAGTAGCGGACGGCCTTGGGGGCAAACGAGCAGTATTGGCCGCGACAGTAGGCAACGATTTCTTTGTCCTTCGGCAGCTCGCGCAACCTCCGCTTGAGCTCCGCCACCGGTATCGACAGCGCGCCGGGGATGTGGCCGGCGTCGAACTCCTCCGGAGGTCTTACATCTAGAACGAACACATCCTTATTACGGAGGCGCTTCTTCAGCTCTTCCCTCGTCACCGCTTCGAGCCCGTCTCGTTCTCCGAGGTAGGCGCGGGCCAACCGCTCGACATCCGACACCTGGTTGCCCGCGATGGCTTGCAGCGACCTCCAGAACGTCACTACCTCAGGGGCCGCCAACGCGTAGTAGATAAAGGTCCCGTCCCGCCGGCGGCGGGCTGATCCACGAGTACGAGCGAGCCGCGTG
>JALZIO010000079.1 GCA_030860245.1 Actinomycetota bacterium
TCGCTGAAGGGTGATCTCAGCACCAGTCCGGCCGGCGGGTGTTAGGTGGCCAGTTCCGTAACGACCGCTGCGCCGAGGCTCTCTCCGAAATAGATAAGGCGGTCCCGTCGTATGCCCTCGTCCTCGGTGAGAAACCGGTACGCCGCTCGGACGTCGCGCGCGAGCCCGTCTTCGCTGGGATGGCCAGGGTTTCCGCCGTAGCCGCGGTAATCGAACAGGAGCACGGCGAATCCCTCGCGACCAAGGGCCTTCGCAAGCGGAGATCGCAGCGACCTATCACCGGCGTTGCCGTTCGCCACGAGAACCGTCATGCCGTTTGTCCGGGAACGGCCGGAGAAGAATCACGCGCCGAGCTCCAGTCCGTCGCTCGTTTGCAGCGTCACCTCGCGCGCCCCCTCGAGCACGTCCTGAGCCGGGGGCACGGGACCGGGCGATGGGAGGTAGATGAGGCGGCGTTGCACGGTCCAGATCACAACGAGCAGCACTCCGATGAGCACGACGACGGCGACCATGAGCTGTCTCACTCTAGGAGTGTGCTACAGCGCTCAACACGGGTGCCATGTTATGTGTTGCTCAGGGTGACGCTGCTGCCACGTGCTGTTATCAGTGGTGCACGTGTCTGGGCCAAAGCGCGGGACCATGGCTGTGCTGAGCCGGTCGACGACACTCGGGCGTGTGACCCGGTCAGCACGCGCGACCTCTGTTGGAATCGCGATGGCCGCCCGCCGCAATGAGCGCAGGCGACGTAACTCGTTCGCCCGACCGGACGGCGATGGCTGCGGAAATAGGTGCGTCATCTGCCAATCCATGAGTGAGACCAACTCGGAGGGTCGGGCGTGCTGTTCCCGGAGGTGTGGAGATTTTGTTGTCGTTGGGTGTCGATCTGACCCCAGCCAAGCGAAGAACACTCCGCCAAAGGATCCCGGCGCACGACGATGATGGAGCGAAGCGCCACCCAGTAAGGATGGCGACCACGAAACGTAGCAGATGGCGAGCGCTTCGAAGTTGGCGGCGACGCCTGCTGCGGCGGCGAGTCCCGCGATCGCGATCGAGAGTTCACCCCGGGCCGTCAATATGGCGCACGCGCGAGCGCGACTTGAAGTCCGACGCCCCGAACGCGCAGCGCCGATCCAACCCGTCGCAGCTTCGTATCAGCGTGACGACCGCAAGAGCACTGGTCGGAGCAAGAACCGGAGAGATCGAAGCAGGGTCGATAGACAAACCAACGAAAGCGAAGAAACATGGCGGCGAACAGATCCCTCATCGGCCGGAGGAGACCGTGCGCAGCCTCGGCGGCTGGTCCCGACAGCACAATCCCGATGAGCAAAGCCGCGACCGCGGCGCATATCCCGAAGACCTCGGCGGCGCCCGCGATCAGGATCGTCATGCCAAGGATGGTGAGCAGCAAAGCCTCATCAGAGCGGCTGAAGACGAGCCGGCTGATTCCACCCAGTAACCTTCGGGGGTCAGCTGGTCACCAGCGCGACTTACTGCTCTGGCTCGAGCTCCGTCGAGTGAAGCGTGGTGCCCTCCAAATCTTTCAATCGGACCGTCATTGCGCCCGACGATCCGTCGATGGTGACATGTCCGAAGAACTGCAGCCCTGCAGAGGGCGGAAGGTTCGGCGATGGGGCGAACCGCTGGTACTCCACTCGAGGCCCAAAAGTCTGATCAAGCTCGTTCGGCCCGAAGGTGCCGGCATTGATGGGTCCGGACACGAACTCCCAGAACGGCTTGAAGTCGTGAAAGGTGGCTCGGGCTGGATCGTAGTGATGCGCCGCCGTGTAATGCACATCGGCCGTAATCCACACGACGTTGTCGATGGCCTCCCGTTTGATGAAGGACAACAGCTCGGCCAACTCAAGTTCGCGTCCGAGCGCTCGGCCGTCGCGGTCGTTTGCCACGCCCTCAAACGTAGTCTCGGTGTCGGGCACCACGAGCCCCAAGGGCATGTCGGAGGCAATCACCTTCCACATCGCTCGTGACCTGCGGAGCTGAAGCTTCAGCCACTCCAGCTGACGCCTTCCGAGGATGGCCGTGGCCGGACTTCGCCTTCGTTGGTCGTTCGACGTGTTCGGTCCCCGATACGTGCGCATGTCTATGAAAAACAGATCCAGCAACGGGCCGTAGGCCACCTTTCTATAAATTCGATCGGGGTCGCCATGCTGTTCGCGCAGCGGCATGAACTCGACGAAGGCCCTGCGAGCCCGCGCAGCGAGGAGGTCGACGTCGGTGACCGTGTAGAGAGGATCGTCGAGGATCTCGCCCGGGTACCAGTTGTTCAGAGTTTCGTGGTCGTCCCACTGGGCGAAGATCGGAACCTCGGCGTTGAAGCTGCGGACGTTCGGGTCGATGAGGTTGTACTTGTAGTTGCCGCGGAACTCGTCGAGGGTCTCGGCGACCTTCACTTTCTCGGGAGTGACGATGTTGCGCCATATGCTCCCGTCGGGCAGTGTGACGCTTTCCGCAATGGGGCCGTCCGCGTACACCGTATCGCCTGAATGAACGAAGAAGTCGGGCTTGAGCGCACGCATCGCCTCGTAGAGCCGCATGCCACCGAAGTCAGGGTTGATTCCCCAACCCTGACCGGCGGTGTCACCCGACCAAACGAAGGTCAGAGTGCTCTTTGCCACCGGGGCGGTTCTAAAGCTCCCGACGCTCGGCTCACTGGTGAGTCGCCTGTCGTCGAGGTCCTCAAAGGACACGCGATAGAAAAGCTGCTCGGCGGGGGGCAGCCCGGAGAGATCCAATTGTGCCGTGAAGTCGGTTGCCGGACGAGCGACCGGACCACGGATCACGAGCGCAGCGGAGAAGGTGTCGCTGGTGTCGACCTCGACGATCATGCGCGACAGGCGGTTAGCGCGCGCCCATACGACGGCGCTTGTTCGAGTGATGTCTCCGCTCTGGACCCCATACGTGACGATCGGTCTGCCCGACCTGGCGAGTGCGACTGCGCCGGGCTGCTTGGACCGCAATGTCTCGATGCTGGATGCCTTTGCGGGATCGATCAACAGCCCCGAAGCCGCCGCGCCACCGGCAACAGCAGCGCCGCCGCCCACAAACCGACGCCGGCTGATACGTGACCGAACCTTAGGATCTCCCACGCCTCCCCCTTCGCTGCTGACCGAGCCTCCCGCTTCGCTGCCGACCGAGGTCACGATACACCCCAGCGCCGCAGCTATCAGCGGCTTGGCTTGCTCGGTGCACGGGGGATGCTCGGACCTCGACCTGTGGCGTGGCGGCAGCAGCAGCCGGTAAGTCGAAAGCGTCCACAGTTGGGGATAGAGCCTTGAAGGGGATCGGGGATGCTCAACGTCGGCAGCCGAGAATCACTTGATCCTGTGCAACTTCCAGTCCTGATTCCCGTCTATACGTGTCGAGGGCATGGGCGCGCTCATCCACTGTTCTTCTCGAAGGAGACTCTTCGATGCTTCCAAGAACGAGCACCGCGCCTATGGGCACGTTTGCCGCCGAACGAGATGGGGAGCTTCTAAGGGCGAGAGCCGGCGATTCGGGAACTGGTTCTGTTATCGCACGAAACGGTTCGTGTAGAAGGCGCGCGCGGGGCGGGGGGCATCGATGTGACCCGACTCGAGCAGTAGCTTCTGGGTGAGCACCCAAGGCGCTCTTTCTATAAGCGCGTAGGGTTTGTTTGGACGGTCATCTACCCATCTGAGCATCGCCTTGAGGTGCTCAAGGCCAGGCCTGTATCGGATTTCCGGAAAGCGATTCGTCAAAGTTCTCATCGCTTGCTCTGGATGCCGTTGAGTGAATTCGAATCCCCGCACCGTCGCATCGATGAAGCGGCGAACTGCTTCCGGGTGTTTGTTCATGAAGCGCTCACTCGCCACCACCCCGCGCCCAACCAGCGTGAGCCCGAGGTCATAAAGACGAAAAGTGAGCTGGTCAAGGCCGAAGTCGTCGACTTCATGGGCGAACACGTGCGGATAGCCGAGGATGGCCTGAACCCTCTTGCTCACGAAGGCTGGGACCTGTTGAGCGACCTTCATCGGTA
>JALZIO010000087.1 GCA_030860245.1 Actinomycetota bacterium
ATCCGACGAAAATCGCGGTCATCTTCAACGGCGCTGATGAGAGCGTCTTCTCACCCGGGCGTCCACGGCAGCGTGAAGACCCAGATCGTTTCGTCCTGATCTCCCATGGCACCGTCGAGGAGCGCTACGGCCTGGATACGATCATTAGAGCCGTAGCCCTTTTGAAACAGGAGATCCCCGGCATTCGACTGGACATCTACGGAGATGGGTCGGAGTTGGCGCGCCTGCATCGCCTTGCCGAGGACCTCGACGTGCAGCATCATGTTCGCTTCAGCGACGGCTACGTACCAAGGGCGCAGCTGGTGGACGCGCTCGGAGAAGCGGACGCCGGCGTCGTGGCAATGAAGCGAGATGCCTTTCGCGACCTGACCCTTTGCAACAAGATGTACGATTTCATTGCGATGCGGAAACCGGCCATCGTCTCCCGCACCCGCTCGGCTCAGTCTTACTACGATGATGCCTGCTTTCAGTGGTTCACGTCCGATGACGAGCACGAACTTGCTTCTGCGGTCCGAGGGCTCTACGCAAACCCCAAGCTTGGCGAAAGAATTGCCGAGCGCGCCGCTCGAGCTAACGAACCCCACCGTTGGATCCATCAAAAAAGGCTTTACTTGAGAGTCGTGAAGTGCGTCCTTGATACCGGTACCGGCGCCGATGTCTTCGCGGAGACTCTAATACTTGCGAGAAGACAACGCGAGGGACGAGATGCATCCTGAGGGACCATCTGATGGGATCCCGATGAGGTGATAAGACTGCAGAACGATGATCCGCGCTGGGCGGAGTTCGTTGCCACAACAAACTCTCTGGTTTCCCACCATCCGGCATGGATGAAACTCATGACCCGCTGTTACGGCTACCGCACCTTCGTCCTCGCCATAATGGACGATGGTGGTCAAGTCACGGCGGGCCTACCCGTGGCGGAGGTACAGAGCCCCGTCGGGAGGCGGCGTTGGGTTGCGCTTCCCTTCACACACCTCAGCCCCCCGTTGGCGTCGAATCACGTTTCCCTGACAAAGCTGTCTTCAGAACTCCAAGCCGTCACAGAAGGTGCCGGGGTATCTAGCCTCGAGATACACGGCCGCATGGAAGGGCCCGGAATCCATTCCTGGTCGGCTGCGGTGATCCATAGGATGGATCTCCAAAATGACAGTCAATCGGTCTTCCGCACCTTTGACAGTTCCACTCGCAGGGCGATTTCCGCGTCACAGCGCAGGGGCGCCGAGGTCAAAAGGGCTCGCACACCGCTCGAGTTGACGGAGACCTTCTATCACTTGCATTTGAGGACACGGCGTCGACTTGGGATTCCGGTTCAACCGCGGCGCTATTTCGGGCTCCTTTGGGATCGGATTGTTGCCCCGGGCTTGGGCTTTCTGCTCTTGGCCTATGTTGGCGACACGCCTGTCGCAGGATCGGTGTTCCTCATCTGGAACCGCCGAATCACCTACGCATATAGCGCGTCTGATCCAGCCTTTGGGAGGCACCGGCCTACCAATCTCATACTCTGGATGGCCGTCCAGTGGGGGTGTGAGCATGGTTTCCGAGAGCTGGACTTGGGACGATCCGACTTCGAGGATGAGGGCCTCCGCAACTTCAAGAACGGCTGGGGCACGAAGGAGCAAAGCCTCGAGTACTCCATTATGGGGCCGCCAAGAACCGGGAGCGGTCGGCTGGGTAGGAGAAGCAGAGGCCTGCTTCGCCGCTCCCCGGTGTGGGTTTGCCGAACGATGGGCGAACTTCTCTACAAATATGCAGCATGAAATTCGCTTGAACTCACGACACTCCTCGATCGCGGACCCACAAACCCATGGGGCGAGTCGCCGGCTATAAAAGGTCCAAGTAAACGCCCAGGGCTTCCGCCACAGAAAAGAAGGACCTGTGCCAACCGGGGTAGACTGTTAACCCGGACGATCGCAGGCAAACAAGGACGCTAGGGGGGCTCGTTGTTCGAGGTCACACGTCCGTTCCTCTTCTTCGAGTATTTTCGGATTCCCAATAGGACGCAAGGGCCGCCCCACAAGTGGAACGACCGCCTCCCAGAGAGGCACCCTTTTCGGCGGGCATGTGGAATGTTTCACTGGGAAGGTGACCAGTCTTCGTGTCGAACCGCCTACTGGATCGACGGGAGCCTTTCACCCACCCCCCTCCATCGCCTCCCTCTCCAGGAATACCGTATCGATTCCTTTCCCATCTACGGCCGGATCATCCCCGACCACTTATCGATCGAATGGCTGAGCACAAGCGGGGGAACATGGCACAGGGCCGAGGCCGTTTGCGACCGGAAGGGGACGAGGATCGCTTCGATATGGCGAGAAGAAGAAGGCAGCATCTTTATACCGTTTGATCCCGCCGAGATCATCAAAAATTTCTGGACGGAAGCGTACAAGTCGGTTCTGAGTAAACCCATCACTCGAAGCCTGAACCGGTTCGCTCTTCGTTCATACTACCGGTTCATTCGCCCAGCTCTTCCTCGCCGCACCCAGATACTCTTCCGCCAGCGGCTTTCGCAACTTCAAGGCACGACTCGCTTTCCCCGCTGGCCCGTGGAGACGGCGTTGCAAGACTTCTATGCGCTGGTTTTCAGTTGGATAACCGCCATTGCGGGAGTGCCGGTTCCAATGCTTTCCCCTTGGCCCAGAGGCTATTCTTGGGCACTTGCCCTGACTCATGACGTCGAAACGAGCCTTGGCTGGCAGAACATTGGTGCGGTTCGCGATCTCGAGACCGAGTTGGGATACCGATCATCGTGGAATCTCGTTCCGGGCATGTTCTCCCTTGAACCGACCCTCATCGCAAGCTTGATAGACGGAGGGTTTGAAGTCGGAGTGCATGGCTTGTACCACGACGGCCGGGACCTGGAATCACTAGCAATGCTCAAGGAACGGCTTCCAGCCATTCGCCAATCCGCCGAAGCTTGGGGGGCAACCGGTTTTCGTTCGCCCTCCACGCACCGCGTCTGGGAGTGGATGCCCCTGTTGGGCTTCGACTACGATTCCTCGTATCCGGACACCGACCCGTTCGAACCACAGCCTGGCGGCTGCTGCAGCCTCCTCCCGTACTTTAACGACAACCTCATTGAGCTGCCTATTACCCTGCCGCAGGATCACACACTCTTTTTCATTCTCAACCACAAAGACGAAGCACTCTGGGTCGACAAAGCCCAGTACATCAAGGAGCAGAACGGCATGGCTCTCTTGATTGGTCATCCCGATTACCTGGTGGCCGGCACTTCGATGCAAGCGTACCGGACACTTCTTCGCGGGCTCAGTTCGGACCCGACGATGTGGCGAGCTCTCCCCAGAGACATAAGCGGATGGTGGCGGAGGCGCGCCGCGTCACACCTCGAGGGAAGAGGCGACCACTGGGAAGTGGTCGGACCGGCGGCCGACGAAGCCGCCATCCACTTCACGAAAGTCTAGCGTTCGCCTCCTCGCCTTCCCATGAGCCAGGAGCTGCGCCCCGCGATCCTTCCCCTAGCCTTCCATCACCCGACCGACCCGCTCGACGTACTGATCCATCAGTGTCTCGGATAAAGCCCCTATTCGAAGGCAGATCAGCCGGCCGGCGGCCTCTTCCGCGCGAGGGCAATCGCCGGACGGCAGATAGGGGCCCATCCCGTATGGAGGTGCAGGGTAGAAAATCCCCGTAGGGATTCCCTGACTTCGCAACCGGGCCGCCAGTGTGTCCCTGTCGGGCGCGATGATCGGAAACAAATTGTAGGCATGTTCTGCCTGCTCGGGCACCTTCTGCGTGCATTCTCGCGGCACGACCGCGCGCAGTCTAGAGGCCAGCTCTCGGCGCGCCCCGACTTGAGTGGCTAGTTTTCGGAGCTGCACGCGTCCAATAGAAGCCGCCAGATCACTAAGTCGGAAATTGAGCCCGAACTGGGGATGGACATATGCCTGCGAACTCGAGGGGACGCGGCCATGGTCGGCGAAGCTTCTCGCGCCGGCAGCAACCTCCTCATCACTTGTGGTAAGCATTCCGCCTTCACCGGTCGTCATGTTCTTCGTGGGATAAAAGGAGAAGGCGCCGATTCCCCAAGAACCCACACTCCGCCCACTCCAGGTCGCTCCGTGGGCCTGGGCCGCATCCTCAATGAAGGCGATCCTGTGAGAGGAGCATAGGGTGGTCAGTCGA
>JALZIO010000102.1 GCA_030860245.1 Actinomycetota bacterium
GCCGGCTCCACCCTGGCGGTTGCGGCTTTGTTCCGGCCCGGGCGGGCGCGCATCCAAACCTTTATCGACCGCCGCTTCTACCGCCGGAAGTACGACGCGGGCCGAACCCTGGACGCGTTCTCGGCAAAGCTTCGGGACGAGGTCGACCTCGACGCCCTGGCTGGGGAGCTGGTCGTGTTGGTGGGCGATGTCATGCAGCCGGCCCACGCATCGTTGTGGCTCAGGAAGACACACGCCCTCAGGGCCGAGTGATCGCCCAACTCCCATCTCGGTGCAGCAAGGATGGAGGGGACCGCATGGTGTGGCTAAAGGAGGTTCCTGTGCCGTTCACGCTTGAGTTACTAACAGAGCGCGATCTTTTGTATGCAAACCGCTAGACAAGGGATATTCCCACTCGTAAGCTAACCCTACTTGGTGGACAGAAAGGGCAAGTCATGAAGCGGCTTGCGGTGCTCCTCGCGGCGGAGGAAGTGGTCGCCGCCTACCACGATCTGCTCGAGCATCCCGGTCAGGAGGCGGAGCTGCGGTTCCAGGGCTGTCTCGCCTTACTCAGTCTGCGGCTCGCAGTCTTCCAGCGGCATGGGCTTGCGGCGGTGGAGGAACCGATCCCGCTCCCATACCAGTACGCGTAGGCCCGTCATGCGGTCAAGCGCGGCTCGAAGACCTCGACGAACCGCAGCCTGGGCGCCCTCGTGCCACGTGGTACAGAGCTAGAGTCTCATCTGAGACGCCATGAATTCGACGGTCTCGTCTGCAACGGCGAGGCACCTCCTGTGGGCCTCCCGGGGCTCGCTCGTATCCCGTGCTTCTGAGATCTGCGTCTGGATATCGGCAAGGCGGAACTGCGCCTCTCTCAGGTAATCGGCCATAGCTTCGTGCCCTCTGTCCCTGAGGCCCTCCTCCTGACCGGCGTATTTGTCACGCTGATGTTGCACCAGCTCGAACACCGACTGCTCGGTCATCGCTTGAATCCTGTTCATCAGTCCCCCCAGCGTCGGTGCGTTGTCACCTGATTACACCCCGGGGGCGCCCCGCATGGCAATAGCTGGCTTGGAGGATGGCAAAACTATGGTTCATATGGGCAACGCAGGCGCGTAGTTCGGGGGATGGAGAACAATCGCTTGTACTTCGCAAAGGCCGTCCTGCCCTTCGTAAGGGCGCTGGGGGCGAGGAGGCACCCAGGTTGTCATCATCGGCTGCCGAGCACGCGCCTGTTCACCCAGGCGTTGCGGAACGCGCCGCGTGGGTCGAGCCGGTCGACCAATCGGATGAAGTCGGGCAAGCGCTCATAGAGAGGGGCGATGGAGGCAGCATCGGCGGCAAACATCTTTCCCCAGTGCGGGCGCGCCTCGAAGGAGGCAAGCGCGCCCTCGATGTCGATGAGCACACGCTCGACCGCGTCCTGCTCGGGCTTCCAGGTGAAGTGGATGGCGAGGGTGTCCCGTCCGTATTGCGGGCTCATCCACAACCCATCGGCGGCCACGGTGCGGATCTCGGACACCTGCAACACGGGTCGGATCACGTCGGCCAGCGTACGCATCGCCTCGATCGCCGCAAGGGCGTGCCGGCGCTCCACCAGGTATTCGGACTGGAGCTCCTGGCCGCTGCTCGGCGTGAAGCCCATGCGGAAGTGCGGCAGGTGGTCGGACCACAGGCCCGGCACACCCAACTGCGGGGAGCAGTTGACAGGGCTGAGGCCGAGGATCGGATGCCGGTCGACGGTCGCGGCGATCGCACCAAAAAGGTCGCCGCGAACCGGCTCGGGTGCATCGGTCACCCGGCTTTTCACCCAAACCTGGTCGATCGCTTCGGTCCAGTGGGTGAACACGCTCACGCTATAGCCCGCAGAGGTGATGGCGTCGAAGTTCTCGAACAAGGCATCCCAGCTGAGGCCTTCGAACACGCGCTGCCGCAGGTGGTAGGCGGGTTCCACGTCCAGGGTGAGCCGGGTGGTCGCGCCGAGCGCGCCGAGCCCGACGACGAGGCCGTTGAAGTCGGGGTCACCTCTGGATGCCGTGAGGATCTCGCCCGAAGACGTGACCATCTCCAGCCCCGCAGCCGCGGTCGCGAGGTTGCCGTTGGCGTCGCCGGAGCCATGAGAGGCGGTTGCAACCGCGCCCGCGACGGAGATGTGAGGCAGCGACGCAAGATTGGCCAGGGCAACACCCTCGGCCTTCAACACCTCGGCGAGTTCCCCGTACCTAAGGCCGGCGGAGAAGGAAACCGTGCCTGGTGCATGGTCGACGACGACATCCGCGGGCAGGGAGTCGAGGCTGAGCAGCTCCGAGGAGTCCGCGATGTCGGTGAACGAATGCCGCGAGCCGAGCACGCGCACCTGCGCGGCTTCGGCGATGACTTCCTGCACCTGTTCCAGCCTCGTCGGAAGGTGCAGTTTGTCTGCCCGATATCTGTAGTTGCCGGCCCAGTTCGACTCGTTCACCAGTTGAACGTTAGCCGGAGGCCGCCCTAAGAGGAGATCACCCGCAAAGAACGATGCTGCCCCCCTGGCGTGCATCTCTTCCAGACCTATATGTTTGTCCCTTGGAACTACGGTCGAAGGCGGGCTTGCGCCAACCCTTCACAGGCAGACAGAAGCGTCTGCGCGTGACTGCTTTCCTAGTCCTTCTCGCGCCTGTGAGTGCTTGCGAGCTTGGCAACATCGTCCCGGAGGGCTCGAGGAAAACGGAGTCGCGGTCGCGTCCCTCTCCAAACGACGCCTCCCCGCCGCCCGCCCGCCCTGGTGAAGGTGCAAACCATCTTGAGGCCGCCAGCGTCTCTCCATCTCGTGAAGGGAATGTTGCATCTTCCCCCTCGAAGGGTTTCACGATCGTCGCCACAGGCGACATCCTGACGCACTCCACCGTCTACGAAAGAGCTTTCGTCAACGGCGGGGGCCACTACGACTTCAATCCGATGTTCAGCAAGGTAAGGCCGCTGCTGTCTGCGGCCGACATCGCCATCTGTCACCTCGAGACTCCCTTGTCACCAAACAACCAGGGTCTCTCGTCTTATCCAATCTTCAACGTGCCTCATCAGCTTGCGGACGGCATAAGGAGGGCCGGATACGACTACTGCTCCACTGCCTCGAACCATTCCTACGATCAAGGAGCCCAGGGGGTGAAGGCCACGCTGCGCGTACTGGACAAAGCCGGAGTGCGACACAATGGGACGGCTCGACGACCCGGCGAGTCCGAGCACCCGGAGCTCATCGAAGTCAACGGCATCGAGGTGGGTTTTCTCAGCTATACCTACGGCTTGAACGGTCTCGGGCTACCTCAAAACGAAACTTGGTTGGTTGATGTGATCGATACACGATCGATCCTGAGGGAGGCGCGCGCGGCGCGCCGCGCAGGCGCCGAATTCGTAGTGATTAGCCTGCACTGGGGACTCGAGTATCAGGTTGCCCCCAGTGTGGACCAGTTGACATTGAGCAGGCGACTGCTCAAAACGGACGCTATCGACCTCATTCTCGGACACCACGCGCATGTCGTCCAGCCGATTGATCGTGTGGGTAAAGAGTACGTGGTGTACGGCATGGGCAATTTCCTCTCGGATCAATCCATCGCCTGCTGCGCCGAGGAGACTCGACACGGCGTGATCGTAAAGATTGAGGTGAAAGCCAAGGACGATGATCTTCGGGCCGAAAGAGTGACCTATACGCCGACATGGGTTCAACACGGCAGGCACGTCATCACGCCCGTGGCTCAGGCTCTCGAAGATCGATCAACCCCCGCCGATACACGTGCCGCCCTCACACTGTCGTGGAAGCGAACGACGACAGCAATACGATCACTGGGCGCCGAAAAGTTCGGTGTCAGACCGGAGGAATCACCGTAACGCGACTGTGAATGCCAACTGAGCACTTCGAGTGCATCCGTCGCCCTCGAAGATTAGGGTGCGGTCCTCCAACCGCAACGGCGCTGCTATCGTCACCCGATGCCCATACGCATTCAGTGTCTCGTCATCGACTCACGCGATTGCCCGGCGCTCGCTCGCTTCTGGGCGGAGGCGTTGGGCTGGCGCACCACCTACGAGGACGACCATCAATCCGTGGTCGAGCCACCCGAGGGCAGCCCCGAGCTTGATGTGGCTCCCGATCTTCTGTTCGTCAAGGTCCCCGATGATGACAAGGCGACGAAGAACCGTCTGCACCTCGACCTGCGCCCGGCAGATCAGGCAGCCGAAGTAAGCCGCCTCACTCAACTGGGCGCCCGACCCGCAAACATCGGGCAGGACGACGATGTGAAGTGGACGGTGTTGGCCGACCCCGAGGGTAACGAGTTCTGCGTCCTCCCTCCACTCGAGCCTGAGCTCACCTGACCGGATCGGGCGTTCGAAGGTGCTGCGGTTAGATTGCGTCTCCGGCGGCGAGGAGGCGCGGGCCCGAATCGCACAGATCGAACAAGACGCACTGCGTGCAGCGGGGGTTACGCGCCTTGCACACCTTCCGCCCGTGGTCTATCAGGGCCATGTGCAGACTGTAACGGAGCTCTGCCGGCACCTTGGGCCCGAGCTCCCGGCCGGCGGCTTCGGCCGTCATCCTGTCGTCGATCCAACCCAATCGCCGGGCCACCCGGTGGACATGGGTGTCGATCGGGAACGCGTTGCGGCCCATGGAGAAGACCAGCACACAGGCGGCGGTTTTCGGGCCGACGCCCGGAAGCGAGCAAAGGTAGTCGTCGACCTCCTGATCGGTTAGGCCTTGGAGGCGCGACAGATCGAGTGCTCCCTCGCGCCCATCGATCTCGGCGAGAATCGCTTTGATCCGAGGCGCCTTCTGATCGGCGAGCCCTCCAGGGCGTATTGTATCCGCCACCTCTTCGGTGGGAGCGCTCCTCACCTCCTCCCAGGTGGGGAAGCGTGTCTTCAGGCCGGCGAACGCTCGTGCCGTATTGGTGTCGGAGGTGTGTTGCGAGAGCAGCGTGGCAACCAGCTCATCGATTATTGGCACCTGGGGTTTCGGCTTGAAGGGGCCCTGTAGCTTGCGAAGGCGGCGGTGCACCGCACTGATCCGGCGTGCCGGGACTCCCTTGCGGGACCTAGTAGCGACTCCAGGTGCAGCCTTGGCCGAGGACATGCACCCACCCTAAGCAGCACGCGTCAGCGCGATGACCCCTTGGTGAAGGACGCGAACTTCGTGTACTGGTTCATGAAGGCGAGGTTCACCGTGCCGGTGGGGCCGTTGCGGTGCTTGGCGATGATCAGCTCGGCCTCGCCCCGGCGCTCCGAGTCGCGGTTGTAGACCTCGTCCCGGTACAGGAGCATCACGAGGTCTGAATCCTGTTCTATGGAACCCGATTCGCGCAAATCGGCAAGCAGAGGGCGTTTGTCGGAGCGATACTCCACGCCCCTGTTCAGCTGCGACGCACACAGCACGGGCAGGTTGAGGTCGCGCGCCAGTATCTTGAGGTCCCTCGAGATGTCGGACACTTCCTGCTGGCGGTTCTCCGACCGGTGCGCCGATTGCATCAATTGCAGATAGTCGATGATCACGAGTCCCAAACCGTGTCTGGCCTTGAGCCTTCGGCACTTGGCGCGTATCTCCATGAGGGTCACGGTGGCCGAGTCGTCGATGAAGATCGGCGCTTCGGCGAGCTTTCCCAGCGCAGCGGAAAGCCGCGGCCAATCCTGTTCCTGAAGCGTTCCCTTGCGGATTCGCTGTGAATCGACCTTTGCCTCGGACGAAAGGAACCGCTGCACCAGTTCGTGCCGCCCCATCTCGAGGCTGAAGATCACCACCGGCAGGTTCTCACGGACGGCAGCGTTGAGGGCGAAGTCGCCCAGAAGGCTGGACTTCCCCATCGAAGGCCTGGCTGCGACGATGACCAGATTGGAAGGCTGAAAACCCGAAGTCATCTCGTCGAGGTCGGGGAAGCCCGAGGCCAGGCCGGTCACAGAGGCCCCGCGCTCGTAGAGAGCCTCGATCGCCTCCATGTTCTCGGTCAATAGGCCGTGGATCGGCTGTACCGCATCCCGAAGCCGCCGGTTCCCGACTTCATAGATGAGACCTTCGGCTCGGTCGATCGCACCTGCGACGTTCTCGGGCATTTCGAAGCCGAGCTCCTGCACCTTTGCACCGACGTCGACGAGTCGGCGCAACTGTGCGAGCTCCTCGACGATACGGGCGTAGTGCCGCGCCGAGGACGCCGTCGGATAGGCGTCGAGAAGTCCGAGGATGTAGGGCTTTCCACCGATGGTCTCGAGGGTGCTCCGGCGGCCGAGCTCGTCGGCGACGGTCACCGCGTCGGCGGCTTCGCCCTTGCCGTCCAGCGTCAGGATCGTCTCGTAGACCTCTGCATGGGCCGGCTTGTAGAAGTCCTCTGAATGAAGGATCTCGACGACGTTCGCGATTGCCTCACGCGACTCGAGCATCGCCCCCAGCACCGATTGCTCGGCATCGAGGTTGTGCGGGGGGATCCGATTCGGCCGCACGGCCTGCACCGAAGCCATCTGGGCCAAGGCTTCCTCCACTCCTGAATCGCCTAATAGAACATACGTTCGAACACTAGCAAGCCCGAGTGACAAATCCACGTCTTACGCCACAGGGAAGCTAGGACGTTAGAAGCTCACGAGGTGAGCAACAAGCCCAACAACCTGTGTCTCTGTTGTGGAAGCCTGTTGATACCAAGCAGGGTGGAAGGCCCTGGGTCGAGGGGGAAGTGGCCCCAGCAAGCCTGAAGGCAGCGGGATTTCCCACCCGAGCGGAGGAAGCACGTCTCCGGAGGGACACTTAAAGCTTGCGTGTCCTGAGGAGACGTGCTTCCGGAGCGTCACTTAAAGCCTGCGTGTCCTGAAGAGACGTGTTTCCGAGTCACTCTTCGTGCGCGATGACCTCGACGTTGACCAGCGCATTGACCTCGGCATGGAGGCGAACCTCTATTTGATGGACACCAAGAGAGCGGATTGGGTCGTCCAGGCGAATGTCGTGCCGGTCCACCGACTCGTCCAGCTGCTCTTCGATTGCCCTGGCGACGTCCGATGAGGTCACCGAGCCGAACAGGCGGCCGCCCTCACCGGCGCGAGCCGAGATAAAGACGGGCTCCGCGCCGAGCGTTGCGACGCGCGCAGCCGCAGCATCTTTGGCCCGCTGCTCGCGGTCGAGGCGAGCTCGGCGCATCAACTCGGCCTGTTTCTTGGTGCCTTTGCTGGCCGCTATGGCAAAGCCCTTGGGAACCAGGAAATTACGCGCGTATCCGTCTGCAACCGAAACGAGGTCTCCCTTGAGGCCGAGCTTTTCTACGTCCTGAGCGAGGATGATCTGCATTAGAGCTGCTCCTATCGAGACGAGTACGGCAATAAGGCAACCTCGCGCGCGCTCTTGATCGCGGTTGCGACCTTTCGCTGATGGCGTGTGCAGTTTCCGGTCACACGGCGGGCCCTTATCTTGCCGCGATCACTCATAAACTTGCGCAGAAGAGAAACATCTTTGTAGTCGATGTACTTATTGCCGTCCGCGCAGAACTGACAATACTTTTTCTTACCTTTGCGCTGAAAGGCCGGCTTGGTGCTTTTCCTGTTCCGGTCTCTATCTCGATCTCTGGCCATTAGAAGTTTCCCTCATCGGCCGGCGCAGGACCGCCGACGGGCGCAGGCGCACCCCAGTCCGAACCTCCGCCGCGTGCGGGCGGAGTCGCAGATTGCATTCCTCCACTGCGCTGAGCCTTGACCACCGTGGCATTCGCCCAGCGCAGAGAGGGTCCGATCTCATCTACCTGCACCTCGACTGCAGAGCGCTTGTTGCCCTCCGCATCCTCCCAGGATCTCTGCGAGAGACGGCCGACGACCACAACGCGCGTTCCCTTGGTCAGCGACTCCGACACGTTCTCGGCCATGTCGCGCCAGCAGCTGCAGCGGAAGAAGCCGTCGAGCTTGTCGTCCCACCCGCCGTCCTGGTTCCTGATTCGCCGGTTGACCGCCACAGTGAAGTTGGCCACCGGAGCGCCGGATGGAGTGAAGCGCAGCTCTGGGTCATCGGTGATGTTACCGACGAGTGTCACGGTGTTGTCACTTGCCATTTTCGTGCTCCTCCCTTATCTCCCATCTGATTCCCACCGCAGCTACTCCGGGCGGACTATCTTGCAGCGAACGAACTCGTCGGAGATCTGGATGGTCCGCTCGAGCTTCTGAGGCACATCCTCGGCCGCCTGGAAGTTGGTGATGAAGTAGTAGCCCTCACGCTGGTGGGCGATCTCGTACGCGAATCGCCGGGTACCCCATCGCTCGACGCCGGTTACCTTCCCACCGGAATCGGACACGGCCCCGAGGAACCGGTCCACCGCCTTCTGGATGGCGCCTTCTTCAAGGCGGGCGTCGACTATCACCAATGCTTCGTAAGCTTGCACTCAGGCCTCCTCTGGACTCAGGCGCACTTTGCGGCCTCGAGGCCCCGTCCACGCCTTCGGCGCCGGCGGAGCAGGGGAAGTTACAGATAAGCCTGCAACCCGGCAACCCTAGCACCTCCCTTCCGTGTCCCAGCCTAGGCTCGAGCCGAGCTCTCCGATCCGACCTCTGGAAGCTTACGCGGGGGGTGTGACGATGCGGAGATCTGCGCCACACCCGGGGCCGCGGCCGCCGCGGGGGCGCGCATGAAGACCACGACCAGCACCGCCAGGAGGGCGGCGCGACCCCACACGGCCGAGATCAGCGCCGTCTTCGCGATCGTGAAGTCGAGGCCCAGGTAAGCGTAGTCGTAGAACCAGCGGAAGATGCCGACGTAGAGGACGAGATCGACCATGGAATAGGCGGCCCACCACCACAGCCTGACCTCGAGCAGGGCAAAGAACGGAAGCAGCCACAGGACGAACTGAGGCGAATGGACCTTGTTCCACAGCAGGAAGGCGGCCAGGCTCGCCGCGCTCACCTGCAGCCAGGGAAACCCCTGCGCGCCGCGAGTGATAGACCAGCCCCAGCCCAAGAGCGCCAGGCAGGAGCCCACGATCAGCACCGTGGTCAGCGGATTGATCACGCCTGCCCCAGCCGAAGGCCAACCCCATGCCCACACGGTGTTGAAGTCTGCGGTTCGAAGACTGTGGAACCTGTAAGTGGCCCACCATCCCCCTGGATTCTGGACAAGGAAGGGAGCGTTGGCCGCTACGACCGTGGCACCGGCCACCAGCGCAGCCTGCACCCCCCGGCGGCGAGAGCGCCGCCATTCGTCGATCACCAGGGGGACGACGAAGAGCAGAGGGTAGAGCTTGAGTGCTCCTCCGAGTCCCAGAAGTCCTGCGCTCCACAGCGGCTCTCCTCGCCTTTGGCTCCAAACTGCGCCCACCACCGCGGCCACAACCAGCAGGTCCCAGTTGTGGAAGCCGTAGAGAGCAAGTGCAGGAGCGGCGGCCCACAACAGCCCCCTCCAACCGGTCATCCCGGCCAGGAGGCCCGCGGTCAGGAGCCCGAATGGGGCCAGGAGCAGAGCCGAGACCTTCAGATAGCCGTTGGCGTCGTCGGCCAGGAGGCCACTTCCCCACATGAACGTCCCGGTGAGCACCGGATACTCGATGGCCCCGTGGGTCAGCTCGCCTCTGACGAGGTCACCGTGGATATAAGGAAAGATCCCACGGGCTACCCCCCGCTCCCCGTACAGCGGTTGAATATCGTTGTAGCAGAGCGTCCGGTACTGTCGCCCGTCCCACGGCGCAAGGCATTCGGCCTTGAGGACCCAGCCTGCCCCAAGAGTGACGGCACAAACGCACAGTACGAGGCCGGCGCGCCCCGCTCGCACCCCAGGTCAGCCCGGTGAACGGACGCGGCCACCGCCGGCGGCCGGCAGATTGCCGGGGGGGCCGTCCGGAGACGGCCCCGGAGCCGGGTTCTCCGAAGGGCTCGGCGCGGGGGTGGGGGCCGGCTCCTCGGAAGGGGTGTCCGAGGGCTCCGGGCTTGGCGTCACAGTGGGCGACTCGCTCGGACTGGGCGACTCGCTGGGACTGGGCGACTCGCTCGGACTGGGCTCAGGCGTACGGGTCGGGGTCGGCTCCGGAGGCGGTGGTGGATTGAGGACACTCCCCGTATCCACCGGAACCGGGAAGGGCTCTATCGGGAGGTCGGCGGTGGCGCGCACCATGTAGGCCGCCCAGATCTCGGCCGGGAACGAACCGCCGGTCACCTCGACCCCGTGCACCGGCCTGCAGATCTCGGCCGGCGCACAAAAGCCCATCTGGGGCACCTGGAGGACATCCCCAGGACCAGGGCGCGCCGGGTATCCCATCCACACAACGGTCGCCAACTGAGGGATGTGGCCGGCAAACCACGCGTCGACATTGTTCTGGGTAGTCCCCGTCTTGCCGGCGACCGGCCGGCCGATGGATGCCGCGGTGGCGGTCCCCCCTTCAACCACGTGGGTCAGAGTCTCGTTCAGGACGTCCACAGCTCTCTGGCCGGCCACCCGTCTGCTATCCAGAGCACTTTCATCCAGGCACTGCCGATCCTCGCCTTCCCTGAAGACGTCAAGACATCTGTCCTCGGAATCAGTCACATAGCGAAGCGGCTCGACCTCTGGAAGCACACCCCGCCCCGCGAAGGCCGCGTAAGCCCGCGCCATCTCAAGCGGCGTAACGTCGAGGGTACCGAGAGCGAGCGAACAATTGGCCTCGATTGTCCTGCGCGACCCGGTTCCGGTTCGGTCGAACTCGAATCGCCTCAACCTGTCGACCAGAGCCTCCGGACCTATCTCGGCCACGAGTTGAGCGTAGACGGTGTTGACGGAGTTGGTGGTTGCCTCGTCGAGCGTGATGGTTCCGTACGCCGCACCGCCGTAGTTCTCGGGCTGCCAGGGGCCGCCGTCAGCATCCGCGCAGGCCGGCTCGGTCACGGTCGTAGGGCTGAAGCCCGGGAAGTAGGAGCGGGGCGAGATGCCTTGCTCGATGGCCGCCAGCAGCGTGAACGGCTTGAACGACTATCCCGCCTGTCGTCCGGGAAGGCTTGACGCGTAATTGAAACCGCGCGCCTTCTTGACGCTGGTGTAATCCGTTCCTCCCACAAAGGCCCGGAGGGCCCCCGACGGTGTCATCGAAACCAGAGCGGCCTGCGGATCTTGGGGTTCGGTCAGAGTGTTGGAGATTGCCTCCTCCGCATAGCGTTGCATGTCGAGATCGAGCGTCGTGTGGATCTTCAGTCCCCCGGTGTAGAGC
>JALZIO010000116.1 GCA_030860245.1 Actinomycetota bacterium
TCTCCTGGAACAGTCACTCATGCTGGTCACGTCGATGACCGATTACATCGGCTATGAGGCCGCCGCCGGAATCGCAAAGCAGGCCCACGAGGAGCGCCGGACGATACGCGAAGTCGCGTTGGAGCACGAAGTGATGACCGAGGCCGAGCTCGACAAGGTACTCGACGTCAAACCGATGACCGAACCCGGAGTGCCCGGACGCACTTAGACAGTTCCTACAACATCTAGCCAGATAGAGATCCGGGGGGCCGGTACGCCGGAGTACAGAGGTTGAGTCCCCAAGCGGCCCATCCTCTTCCGCCCGGACCACATGGATTGTGCGGAGACGAAGCAATAATGAGTGCAATGTCTGGATCCAAACACTCATATCCGCACGGGAAGCGGCACGTCTGGCGATGGGTGCTCGGGGGGATCGTGCTCGTCTGCCTGGCGCTCGGGGGCTACGGCGCGTGGCTCTACAACGAGACCGAGGACGCGATCCAGGACCCATCCATCCCCGATTCGGTGATTGAGGCCACGGGGCCCGGCGATCCGTACAACACGCTGTTGGTGGGATCCGACTCGCGCTCCGGGCTGACCCCCGAAGAGCAACTCGACCTCGGCGCGGGAACCGACGGAGTGACGGGCCAGCGCGCCGATACCCTGATCATCGCCCATATCGATCCCGAGTCGGACCGTGTGACAATGGTGCAGTTCCCGCGCGATCTCTACGTGAAGATCCACGGGGGACCGAAGGACAGGATCAACATTGCGCTCGAAGGTGGAAGCACGAAGCTGATCCGCACAGTCAAGATGCTCACCGGGCTTCAGATCCATCACTACGCAATGGTCAACATCGCAGGTTTCCGAGACCTCGTAGATGCGGTGGGCGGAGTCGATCTCTGTTTGACAGAGCCGATCCCGTTCGACGACGCAACGGGAATCGAAGTCACTCCCGACGAGCTTCCGCTGGTGCATTTCGACGGTGACAGGGCTTTACGTTTTGTCCGCTCACGCAACTTCCCCAACGGCGACCTCGGCCGTATCCAGAACCAGCAGAAGTTCCTGGCCGCTGCCCTGGACAAGGTGACCTCGGCCTCGACGCTCCTCAATCCTGCGAAGCTGCTACGGCTGCCGGGTGTCGCCACAAAGAACGTGAGTGTCGACTCGAATACCGGCATTCCGCAGCTCCGCGCTCTGGCCGGACAGCTCAAGAGCTTCGATCCCGAGCGCTTCGAGGCCTACACGGTGCCGAACGCGGGCCCGCTCACGCTGCCGGACGGCCGGGAGGTCCTGCGGCCCGACCGGCGCGCCATGACCAAGATGTTCGATGCCATCGCCCGGAACATCTCCCCCGCCGACGCAGCGGGCAAGCCGAAGCTCAAGCCCATCCGGATCCCGGAGCCGAAGGAGCAGCCCGCCGCCTGCCGGACCTGACGACGACCGAAAGCCGAGTGGGGTGGCGGATGTGAATGATTCTTACCTGCACCAAGTCGGTGATTTAGCTCGGCGGCGTCAGCTCCGCCCCCATTGCGTGGTAGCCGCCGTCGACGTGCAGAATCTCGCCGGTGATGCCGGCAGACCAGTCGGAAAGAAGAAACGTCACCGCGCGCGCCACGGGCTCGGGGTCCGAGGTATCCCAAGTGAGCGGGGCGCGACCCGCCCACGCAGCCGCCAGCACGTCAAAGCCAGGGATGCTCTTGGCCGCCATCGTGCGCAACGGGCCGGCCGACACACAGTTGACCCGGATGCGGTGCGGCCCGAGGTCACGCGCGAGATACCGGGCGATGGATTCGAGCGCCGCCTTACTCACGCCCATCCAGTCGTAGATCGGCCAGGCGACCGACGCATCGAAGTCCATGGCCACGACCGAGCCGCCGGCTTCCTTCATCAGGGGCAGCAACCCGACGGCCAGTGACTTGAGTGAGAACGCGCTCGTTTGAAAGGCCGTGCTGGCACTGTCCCATGGAGTGTTGAGGAAGTTGCCGCCGAGAGCGTTCCCCGGCGCAAATGCGATCGCGTGGAGAACACCGTCGAGGGAGCCCCAGCGCGACCTGATCTCGCCCGCGACGGCCTCGATATGGGAGACCTCGTTGGCGTCCATCTCGAGCACCTCGGGCGGCTGCGGAAGCCGGCGGGCGCTCCGCTTAGTGAGGGCGGTGCCCTTACCGAAGCCCGTGAGCAGGATCTCGGCGCCCTGCTCCTGTGCGACCCTGGCCGCGGTGAAGGCGATGCTCTGCGGTGTGAGCACTCCTGTGATCAGAAGCTTCTTGTCCTCGAGCAACATGGCGAGAGTGTAGTGCTTCAGCGCGACGGTAGTGCCTGCACGTAGAGGCACCGCCGCGCCGGGGCGCTCGAATACGGCGATAGTTTGCGCGCCGAAGCGTTAGTGGCCCGCTGCGGGAGCGCGGGCCGGTGCGCTGAGTTCTTTGAAGAGGTTTTCGTAGGAGGCTGCCACCGCAGCAGGAGATGCCCAGCCCTGAACGAAGCGGCGCGCCGCACGGCCCATGCGGTGCGCCTCGTCGGGGTCGTCGATGAGGCGCTTTATCGCCTTGGTCAGCGCCTCGGCGTCGCCGGGGGCCACGGCGACGCCTGCATTCGCCCGTTCCACCAGAAGCGCCACCTCACTGCCTTCATCGACGCTCGCCACCAACGGGCGTCCTGCGGCGAGGATCGAGTACACCTTCGATGGGACGCTCGAACGTGCAAGTCCCCTCTTGAGTGGCACCAGATGCACATCTGCGGCTCCGAGCACCTGTGGAAGGCGAGCGGCCGGCTGCATGCCAACGAGCCGCACGTTGGGCAGCAGGCGAGCGCGCCGGGCTACTTCTTCCAGAACGGCTCCGCCGCCGTTGATGACGAAAACGATGTCACGGTCGTACTCGAGGGCCATCGCGGAGTCGAGCACCATGCCCATCGACTGCGACAGCCCGACGTTTCCTGCGTACATGACGACCTTTTTGCCCTGCAGCCCGAACTCGGCTCGATACCCATTCTCGATCGGCCCTGGTTTGATCCAGTCGGTATCAACGAAGTTCGGTATCACGCGCACCTTGGCAGGATCGGTCTTGGCTCCGACGTTGTCTTTGAGCTCATCGGAAAGGACTGTGACCTTGTCGGCCCGCGCGTAGCAGAAGCGCTCGAGGAGCGTCGCGGCCTCGATAATGAAACGGCTCTTCAGAACTCCCAACTCGACGGCCACGTCGGGGTAGACGTCCTGGATATTGAAGACGAAAGATGCCTTGCGCGCCCGGGCTATTGCATATCCGGCTGCGCCCAACGTCAGTGGGGGTGACACGGCAAGGACGGCGTCTACCGGTTCGCCGCGCGCGCCGAGAGCGCTCGCAACTGCGCTGAATCCCATGAAGGCAGCGCCCCGCTTGAGGAGATTGCGCTTGTCGGAGGTGGCAAATGGGTTCACTCGTGTGATGCGACCCCACGGCGTGTCTTCCAACCGAACGAGCCGGCCCTCGTAGCCCGGTTCAATGTGATGATTGCGATACCAGGGGAGGGCGGTGAGAACTTCGATGTGATGGCCTCGCGCAGCGAGCTCGTGTACGAGTCTCGTCACGACTTCGCCTGTGGGGGCGACATCGGGCTCGAAGTGAGGGGCGACAACTACAAGTCTCATGGATTCCGTCCCAGCGCCAGGCGATACGCATCCTCGAGCAGGCCGGCCGCACGCGACCACGTGAACTCACGCGCCCGCTCTAGCCCTGCAGTCGCCAGAGACCCTCGGAGCTCGTCGTCGATGATGAGCTCCTCCATTGCGCCCGCCCAGCCCTCGACGTCGTCCGGGGCGACGAGCCTACCGGCGCCCCCGACGACCTCGGGGAGGGCGGCAGCGTCGGCCGCTATCACAGGACACCCTCTGGCCATCGCTTCGAGCACGGGCGCGCCGAAACCCTCATAGAGCGATGGGAACGTCATCGCCGTCGCTTCGAGGT
>JALZIO010000136.1 GCA_030860245.1 Actinomycetota bacterium
AGGCGGCAGGGGGTGAAGCCTCAGGGTCAACTCGAGGATGAGCCCTAATGTGCCGAAAGAACCAGCGAAGAGCTTGCCGAGGTCGTATCCGGCGACGTTCTTGATCACCTGCCCTCCGGCGCGCGCAACGGTTCCGTCGGAGAGGGCCACGGTGATACCCAGAATCAGGTCACGCGCCGCGTTGAAGCGATGGCGCAGGGGACCCGAATCTCCGGTGGCAACGATCCCGCCCAGGGTTGCTGCGGAGCCCTGCAAGGGAGGATCGAGCGCGAGCATCTGATCCTTGCCGGCGAAAATCCGCTGAGCTTCGGCGAGCTTGACTCCCGGTTGCACTACAGCGGTGAAATCACCAGCGTTGTGCTCGAGCACCCGGTTGAGCCGGTCGGTGGCCAGCTCGAGGTCCGGAACCGGCGTCGTCCGTCCCCACCGAAGCTTGGTGCGGGAGCCGACCGGTCGCAGGGACGCACCTTCCTTGGCGCAACCGCGCATCAAATCGGCGGCTTCGCTGTGCGATGCCGGCTCTACCCTCTGCAGGCCGTCCCCCTCCCTTCCTTGTCCGGAACGCCCTAGAACCGCTCGGCGAGCCCGGCCTTTTCAATCGGATGCCGCCGGTAGGGCCCCGGAACCTCGCCGCAAAGCCGCGGGGCCGGCATCACCTTCTCCGGGTTGGCGAGCCCCTCCGGGTCGAACGCGCACCGGAGCCTCTGAAACGCCCCCAGGTCCGCTTCCGAGAACATCTTCGTCATGAACTTCTTCTTGTCTACCCCCACGCCGTGTTCGCCTGTGATCGAACCTCCGGCGTCGAGGCATGCGGTGACGATGGCGCCGGCAAGTTCCTCGGCCCTGTCCGCCTCGCCTTCATTGCCGGCGTCGTAGCAGACCAGCGGATGAAGATTGCCGTCGCCGGCGTGGAAGACGTTCGCGACCGGCAGCCCGTGCTCGTCGGCGAGCTCATCGATGCGCGCCAGCACTTCAGACAACTTCGTGCGAGGAATGACACTGTCCTGGACGTAGTAGTCGCGAGCGACCCGTCCCATTGCCGCAAACGCAGCCTTGCGCGCTTTCCAGATGAGCTGGCGTTCGGCGTCGTCGGCCGCGACTCGCACATCGGTTGCGTCGTTGCGATCGCAGATCTCGAGTACGTCTTCGAAGCGCGTCTTGCACTCGGCCTCCGAGCCGTCGAGCTCAACGATGAGGGCCGCTCCTGCGTCGGGTGGATACCCCGCATGGGTCGCGTCCTCGCAGGCGCGGATCGAGAGGTTGTCCATCATCTCGATCGCGGCGGGGACGATGCCGGCGGCAACGATGTCGGAGACGGTCTTGCCGGCGGGTTCGGTCCCGTCGAAGTAAGCCACCAGGGTCCTCACGTCTTCGGGGCTGGGCATGACCTTCAGCGTGATCTTGGTGGCGATACCGAGAGTTCCCTCCGAGCCGATGAAAGCGCCGATGAGGTCGTAGCCGGGGCGGTCGAGCTCCTTGCCGCCAAGGCTTACGAGATCGCCGCTCGGCAACACCACCTCGAGCCCTGTGACGTAGTTGGTCGTGAACCCGTACTTGAAGCAGTGAGCTCCTCCCGAGTTCTCCGCGATGTTGCCGCCGATGGAACACACGATCTGACTCGAGGGATCCGGCGGATAAAAGTGCGTTGGGCCCACCGCCTTGGACACCTCTGCATTGGTTACACCCGGCTCGACCACGACACGCTGGTTGTCGAGGTCGACTTCGATGATGGTTCGAAGCCGCGACATGACGATCAGCACGCCCTCCTTGTGTGGCAGGGCGCCACCCGACAGGCCGGTGCCGGAGCCGCGCGCGACCCAGGGAATCCCGGCATCGTGACAGACCCGCACGACTCTACTGGTCTCCTCGGCCGTGGCCGGGAGCACCGCGACCCGCGGTATCGCCCGGTACAACGCAAGACCGTCGGATTCGAAGGTGTGGAGTTGATGGGGATGGGTGAAGACGTGCTCGGCTCCACAGATCGTGTGGAGCTCCTCCAGAACGAGGTCAAACCCCACGGTTTCCCTCCACTCGTCCGCCGTCGATCTCTGCGCCTTCGCGGGGCAAGAATACTCCCAACGGCAGCGCCGGCTGCGGAACAGGCTGGTGTCCCGTGAGGGCGCACGAAACGGAGGAGAGCGGTCAGCGCTCCTTGCTGCGCTTGGGGGGTGGGCCCCCACGCAGCAACGCCTCGAACTGCTCGGGGGTGTCGATATCCGCCGGCGGCGGCATGCCCATCTCGACGTCGAGTCGCCGCGGCGCTGACGCAACCAGGTCGCGCCAGCCCTTGTCCCCCGCGACCGTCCGCCAGCTGCTCCACAGCGCGCGATCGACGATGACGGGGTGGCCCGGCGCGCCCTCGAACCGGGCCCGGGCAACCTGAGCCCCGGCCCCCAGATAGTCGCCGATCACCTTGTCGATCATGGCCGTGGACAGGCCCGGTTGGTCGCCGACCAGAACGGCGGCCGCCTCGCTGGCGCGATCACAGGCATCGAGCCCGGCTCGGAGCGAAGTCGATTGGCCAGCGTCGAAATTCGAATTCACGACGACGCGCGTCCCCGGTGGAAGCTCGAGCACCCCGGCTATCGCAGCGGCCCGGTGACCAAGGACGACGATCACCTCACTG
>JALZIO010000205.1 GCA_030860245.1 Actinomycetota bacterium
GTTCTGGAATCCAAAGGGGGGAACGTCGTACTTGACGCCGATCGTTACTGTCCCCTCTTCCTGCCAATCTGCCATGGGCGTCCCGGCGGGAAACTCTTCGGCCTCTTCTTGCTCGCCGCCGGTCCCCGTGCCCTCTCCCTCTTCTTCGTCGCCCCCTCCGCATGCCGCTGCGATCAAAGCGACGGTCAAGAACATGATCACGAGCCATCTCCGGTCTCGCATTGCATCCACCCCTTTCCGGATCGCCCGTTCACGATCCTTGGTTGACGGGGCCGGGGGCCCCTCGTCCGTCCTTTCAGTGATGCAGGATCTTGTCCACGAAATCCTTTGCTCGATCGCTCTTCGTGGCCGTGAAGAACTCGTTCGGCGGCGCCTCCTCGACGATCCTGCCTTCGTCGATGAACACGATCCGATCGCAGACCTCGCGAGCAAAGCCCATCTCGTGTGTGACGACTGCCATCGTCATGCCGTCTCGCGCCAGTTGGCGCATCACGTCGAGCACCTCGCGGATCATCTCCGGGTCGAGGGCCGAGGTGGGTTCGTCGAAGAGAATCAATTTGGGTTCCATCGCCAACGCTCGGGCAATGGCGACGCGTTGCTGCTGCCCGCCCGACAACTCGGCCGGATAATCATCTGCCTTTTCTGGGATTCCAACGCGCTCGAGGAGCTTGCGTGCTCTCTCAACGGCCTTATCTTTGGGAAGATCTTGCACCTTGATGGGGCCCAGCGTGATGTTGTCGAGGACGGTCTTATGCGGGAACAGGTTGAACTGCTGGAACACCATAGCCATCTGGGCCCTAAGCTCGTAGATGCTCTTTCCCGCACTCGGCACGGAATGGCCATCGAAAGTTATTTCGCCAGAGTCGATGGTTTCGAGCCCATTGATGCAGCGCAGCATAGTCGACTTACCGGAGCCTGATGGTCCGGCGATCACGATTGCCTTACCCCTATCGATGGAGAGATCGATGTCGTCGAGCACGAGATTGTTCCCAAAGCTCTTGCGGACGTCCCGCATCTCGACGAGGCGCCCCCCATCTTCTCGCCTAACGACCATGATGCTTAGCCTACTGGACGAGGCGTGCTTGGTCTCTCGACAGCACGAAATCGGCCGGGCCGGGTGCGTGGCTCGGTCCTCGAGCGAGCTTGGGACTCACGGCATGGGTTGTAGTGAATCTTCGGAGCGGGAGTTCAGTAGCTTTTCCACCAGTCCCTCGGAGACCCGAACGAGGATCGGGCCGATGATCGCCAGCAAGAAGACATAGGTCACGGCCAATGCCTCGAACCGGGCCGCAACGCCTGCGGTTGTAGCGAGCCCGGCGATGGCGATCGAGAACTCCCCGCGCGCCACCAAAGTGGCACCCGCACGTGCGCGACCTCGCGTCCCCACCCCCATGCGCTTGCCGGCCAGCCACCCCGTTGCGAATTTCGTCCCGATCCCGATGGCCGCCAGAACGAGTGCCGGCCCCAACACGGGAGGAATCTGGGCCGGATCGAGACTCAATCCCACGAACCCAAAGAACATCGCCGCAAACAGGTCCCGCATTGGTGAGAGCAGGGAGTACGCGCCCTCAGCGGCTGGGCCCGACAGAATGATCCCCACTAGCAACGCGGCAACAGCCGCCGAAACGCCGAACGTTTCGGCCGCGCCCGCAATCAACAACGTAAGGCCGAGGATCGTAAGCAAGAGGGCCTCGTCGGACTTGCTGAAGACGAGGCGGCTGATACCCACCTCGATTCTTGACGCGGCAGCCAATAGAGCGACAACCGCTCCAGCTGCTACGAGGGCGGGCACGAATGCACCCCAGCCGTTGTCGCCCAACAGGAGCGCACCAATCAATGGCAAATACAATGCCATTGCGAGGTCCTCAGTAACGAGGATCGACAAAATGGCGGGCGTTTCTCTGTTGCCGATCCGACCAAGATCAGAAAGCAGTTTGGCAACGATGCCGGACGAAGAGACGTAGGTAACGCCCCCGAGCACGATAGCTGCGACCGTGCCGAAACCGAGCAACAGCCCCCCGAGGAACCCTGGGGTGAAATTGAAAACTAAGTCGGCGGCCCCAATCGGACGCTGCGTTCTGAGCGTTGAGAGCAATTCGGCGGCTGTGTACTCGAGCCCAAGCATGAACAGCAGCAGGATCAGGCCGATCTCGGCGCCGATCTCGACGAAACTTTCGGCCGTGACAAGTGGCAGGATCCCTCCCTTCCCGAATGCGAGTCCTGCAGTCAGATAGAGCGGAATCGTTGTAACGCCCAACGCGCCGGCGATGCGTGACAGAACCGCAAGGCCGACGATAACGATGCCGAGTTCGACCAGGACCTCGGGGTGCTCCACCGCCTACCCTTCATGGAGGAGCTCGACGACCTGCTCTATGCCGCGCGCGGTTCCTACCACCACGAGGTAGTCGCCTCGGTGCATCACCACATTCGGTTCTGGTGAGGGTGTCGCGTCCTCTCCCCGCACCACCGCCACGACCGACACACCTGTACGGGACCGAATCCGCGCGTCGCCGATAGTCCGACCGGCGTAAGGAGAGTCATCGCGTATCGGCAGCCAATCGATCACCAGTCCTTCGATGTGCTGCTGGAGCTCGGCGAGATGCTCCGCAACCCGACTCGCCCCCAGAAGCTCGGCCACTGTTCTGGCGTCTGTCCGGCTCAACCCAAACAGCCGCTTGAACTCGTCTGGATCGTTCGTGCTGGCGATGAAGAGCTCCCGGCGTCCCGAGCGGTGCGCCAGGACCCCCAAGCGCTTGCCGTCTTCGGTCTCGAATTCGTAGCGAATGCCGACTCCAGGCAACCTCACTTCTCTGACTTCGCTCATGTCGACGCGCCGCCTCCCCTCATCCGATCAACGCGGTGGTTCGATGTCGAGCTCCTGCAACGAATCTTCCAAGGCCCGTGGCACTTCGACCTTCCAGTCGGTCTTGACGAGATCGGATCTCGAGAGCTCGAGCTGCTCCTGGTGCCTGCCTCCATATTCGAAACGGAAGACCCAGAGTTCGCCTTGATCGATCACGTCGGGCACCACGGTTTCTGCATCTGCCTGTGCTAACGCAAGGCTGAGCCATCCCTCCCGAGAGGCGTCACTGACGTCGACGTGCGCCGGATAATCGGTCTGGTTGACGATAGTGACCGCATCCACGAACGACACGTCCGAACAGGAGGCAGCGAGTGAGGCAAGAATGGCGAGCAACAGGATTGATCTAGTCTTGTTCACGGTCGGTTTCTGTCAAAGAGGCGAGGGCCGCGTCGGTGCACAAGAGGGTCCAGCGCAGCTTCCCCTCGGGTGCCCGATAAGCGCAGCCGTTCTCTATTCCAAATTGGCGGCTCAACAAAGGACCTCCAGCTCCCGGGCCGCGAGTGCGCGGCCCCTACGGACTAGGCAAGCTGGAGGTGAGGTGGCCCTCGTTCCCTACGGGAGGGAACCACGCGCCGAATCCGGCGCAGGACACAGTCGCTGAGCAAACCTGTAAATCGACAATGAACGAAGCTGAATGCTCCAGCGACAGCGGCCAGCGCGAGGAGCGCGTGCGAATAGCGTGGACTTTGCTCTTGTGCCTTTTTGACAAGAACTGCCGCATGGTAAGCAGCAACTTCAGGTACATCGAAGGTAGGCGCAAGCATTCGCGCGGCGACAACAGATGCCGCTGGCTCCGGCGAATCATCCCCCGAGCTCGCTCCGGGAGCGAAAGTAATCGCAGCCGCCACTAATATGGCCAAGCGTGCTCGCATCAAGCCCTACACCTCCGTTGCAGCCACCGTACTTGATGGGACGGCCGGAAGGGTTCAAGACTCCCGCACAAGCGGCGGTTTACTGCCAAAGTGTGCCAGGTGTCTCCCTGCCGAACGTTTTTGGAGCGCATGAGGGCGATGCTCCCTTGATGGCCCCTCCAACCTGCGCTTCCTCACACGTCTGAGCCAAAGTGTTCATGCAGGCTGCAACGCGTATGGTTCTGGTGAGCGGCGTCAACAACAACAACAACAAGGCCAGCCAACGGCAAGGAGAACAAGTGGAGTGGTTGACGGAACCAGACATTTGGATCGGCTTTCTCACGCTATTGGCGCTCGAGGTCGTCCTCGGCATCGATAATGTCGTGTTCATCTCGATTCTTGCAGGGAAGCTGCCTGCTGCTCAGCAGGGGCGGGCGCGGCAGGTCGGCCTTGTCCTCGCACTGGTCATGCGGATTCTATTGCTGCTAACCCTGTCCTGGGTTATCGGGCTGACCTCACCTCTGTTCTCGCTTATAGGGCACGAGATCTCGGGACGCGACCTAATCCTGATTGGGGGGGGTTTGTTCCTGCTCGGCAAGAGCACCTACGAGATCCACGACCGCCTCGAGGGCGAGGAGGGGCATGCTACCGCCCGAATCGCTGTCTCGTTTCCGGCGGTGATCGCCCAGATCGTGGTCCTGGACGCCGTCTTCTCACTCGACTCGGTGATCACAGCCGTGGGGATGGTGGACCAGCTCGGGGTAATGATAGCGGCAGTGATCGTCGCTGTAGGAATCATGCTGATTTCCGCGGGGATGATCAGCAGGTTCGTCAACCAACACCCGACCGTAAAGATGCTGGCGCTCAGCTTCCTGTTGCTAATTGGCCTTGCCCTCTTGCTGGACGGGTTAGACCGGCACATACCCAAGGGCTACATCTACTTTGCGATGGGCTTCTCGCTCCTTGTA
>JALZIO010000292.1 GCA_030860245.1 Actinomycetota bacterium
CTTCTCATTTGTTCGAGGTGAGCGTTGAGGACATCGTGCAGCATGAGGATGGCCGTTTCGGGATCGCCGGGGTGCCTGATTCGCTCATCGGATGGGGGGAGCTCGCCTCGGCAGCCTCGGATCCCGCTCGGCTGCCGGAAGGAATGGATCCAGGTATGTCGGCCAAGGATAAGTTCGGCTACGACGATGACACCATGAGCTACCCGTTCGGCGCCCATATCGCGGTGGTCGAGGTCGATACCGAGACGGGTCAGGCCAAACTACAGCGCCACGTCGCAGTCGATGATTGTGGGCGCATCCTCAATCCGATGCTGGTCGAGGGACAGGTGCACGGTGGAGTCGCGCAAGGTGTTGCGCAGGCGTTGTTCGAGGAGGTGGTCTATGACGAGGACGGCAACCCTCTCACGGCCAACCTCGCGTCCTACGACATGCCAACGGCGGCAGAGCTCATCGATTTCGAAACCGCCCACACCGAAACACCGTCTCCGTTGAACCCGCTGGGGGCCAAAGGGATCGGCGAGTCGGGAACGATCGGCTCGACTCCGGCGGTTCAGAATGCGGTGATCGACGCGGTGAGCCACCTCGGTGTTCGCCATATCGACATGCCGCTCAAGCCCGAGCGCGTGTGGAGGGCGATCCGAGAGTCCAGACCCTAAGCTTACTCGGGGGTCACGTAGGAGGCCGTGAGTCCTCCGTCTACCAAGAAAGTGGTCCCGGTTACGTAGGAAGAGTCATCGCTTGCCAGGAAGAGAGCTCCGGCGACTATCTCCTCCGGGCGCGCCATCCGGCCCATGGGCACGTGGACCAGCCGTCTCTGAGCAGCGTTCTCGTCGTTTTCGAATAGGCGTAACAGAAGGGGGGTCTCCACCGGGCCCGGACAGAGGGCGTTCACGCGCACGCCTTCTTTCGCAAACTCCACTGCCAGCTCGCGGCTCATCGACAAAACCGCCCCCTTCGACGCGGTGTAGGAGATCTGTGACGTCGCCGCGCCCACCAGGGCGACAAAGGAGGCAACGTTGATCACGGAGCCGCCGCCACGCTCGCGAAGATAGGGGATCCCGTACTTGCAGCACAGGTAGACACCTTTGGTGTTGACATCCTGGACCCGTTGCCACGAATCGGGCTCGGTGTCGAGAATCGAAGCGTCATCCTCGGGCATGATGCCGGCATTGTTGTAGAGGGTATCTATTCCCCCGAAACGTTCGGCGGTCTCGGCGTACATTGTTTGGACGCTGGCCGGATCGGCGACGTTGGCCTTTAAGAAGAAGGCTTCTCCGGCCTCCGCGCCCGCCTCGGCGGCGCTCCTCTGACCAGCCTCCTCGTTCATGTCGGCCACGCATACTCGCGCGCCCTCGCGAGAGAACCGCAGAGCCGCCTCGCGGCCCATTCCGCCGCCGGCGCCGGTGATAACGCAGACCTTGCCGTCGAGTCGCCCCATCATTCCTCCGTTGTCATATAGACGTTCTTGATTTCGCTGTAACCATCGAGCGCATGCATTCCGAGCTCCCGCCCAAATCCCGACTGCTTGAAACCCCCGAACGGTGTAGAGACTCTGACCGAGGTGTTCGAGTTGATGGAAATGACTCCGGAGTTAATGCGCCGGGTCACTCGCAGTGCCTTGGCACCGTCCCTGCTCCAAACCGATCCTGAGAGTCCGTAAGGAGTGCCGTTCGCCAGGTCGACCGCTTCAGCTTCGTTATGGAACGGGATCACTGCCACAACCGGCCCGAAGACTTCTTCGCGCGCAACGCGGTCGTCGTTGGAGACAGGAGCAAGGATTGTCGGGGGAAACCAGTAGCCACGCCCGGAAGGTGCTTCACCCTGCCAGGCGGTCTCACCGTCGACATAGGAGGCGACCGAGTCTCGTTGCTGCGCCGAAACCAAGGGGCCCATCTCTGTGGCCTCACTCTCAGGGTCGCCGACCGTTATCTCTTTCGTCGCGCCGATCAACCGGTCGACGAAAGAATCGAACACCGAAGCTTCGACCAGAATGCGGCTGCGTGCACAGCAGTCCTGTCCGGCGTTGCCGAAGACGGCGATGGGAGCAGAGCTTGCCGCTCTGTCGAGGTCCGCATCGGCGAAAATCACGTTCGCGGATTTGCCCCCCAGCTCGAGCGTCACCCGTTTTATCGTTCCGGCCGCGCCTTTCATGATGCTTCGCCCCACCTCGGTTGAGCCGGTGAAGGCAATCTTGGCGACCTCGGGATGCTCGACCAAGGCTTTGCCGATCACACTTCCGGGCCCGACCACGACATTCAAGACTCCCTCGGGGATTCCCGCTTCGAGCGCCAGGTCGGCCAGGCGAATGGCCGTAAGCGGCGTGATCTCCGCCGGTTTGAGCACGACGGTGTTGCCACACGCAAGCGCCGGCCCCAGCTTCCAGCTTGCGATGTTCATGGGGAAGTTCCACGGCGTTATCAGGCCGACTACCCCAAGCGGCTCCCGGAAGGTGAAATCGATTCCCCCGTCAACCGGGATCGTCTCGCCGTAGTGCTTGTCGATTGCCCCCGCATAGAAGTGGAAGACATCCGCCACCATCGCCACCTCGGCGCGCGAATCCGAGATGGGCTTGCCCACGTTGCGCGTTTCCAGGCGGGCAAGGTCCTCGGCATTATCTTCGATCAGGCCGGCAAGTCTTCGCAGCAGCCGCGCCCGATCCGAGATAGAGATCTCGCTCCACTGAGGCCATGCCCTCGTGGCGGCCTCCACTGCAGCGTCCAACTCCTCCGGACCCGCAAGCTCGAGCTCTTCGATCGTCTCTTCCGTCGCGGGATTGATGACGCTTTTCATCTGATCACTCTCCTTGTTCGAAAGGCCGCCGCCTCTTTGACGAGGCAGTCGAGAAGAGCTCGGTTGGAGCTTTCCTCTGGATGCCACAGCACCCCGACGGCGAAATGTTGCCCGGTGGCCTCCAAACCCTCGACCGTGCCATCTTCCGCCCACGCGGTCGCCCGCAGGCCTTCTCCAATCCGGCCCGGCGCCTGGTGATGATGGGATGGGACGTTTGCCTGGTCGCCGAGGGTAAGGCCCAGGAGGCTCCCGGGCTCGAGCCTCACGTCGTGACAGTGGAACGTGCCCCGTTCGATCCTGTGGTTGTCCGTGCCCACTCGATGGGGGAGGTGCTGAATCAGATCGCCTCCACAGACGACATTCAGAAGCTGCATTCCCCTGCAGATCCCCAGGACGGGAAGATCCTGCCGCAGCGCAAGCTTCAGGAGTGAGAGCTCGGCGCGATCACGCTCTTCTCGGGTGCCGGTGGACTCGGATGCAGGCTCCGCTCCATACGCGCCGGGACCGATGTCGTTACCCCCTATGAC
>JALZIO010000236.1 GCA_030860245.1 Actinomycetota bacterium
TCGTGGATCGCATGATCCAGGTGCATGGTGGGATGGGGTGGATGCGCGAGCTTCCGCTCGAGCGCATCTACAGACTGGTGCGAATCTTCACCCTCGTCGAGGGCACGAGTGAGATTCAGAAGTACATCATCGCCAAGTCAGTCGGGCTCTGAGGAATCACCGGGCGAGGTTGGGTAGGGACGGAACTAACGACACACCGGAACGAGGAGGGGAAGAATCGTGGCTCAGCTTCCAGAAGGAATGAAGATCACCTGGCTTGGACACGCAACGTTTCTGATCGAGACGCCGGTCGGCAAACGGCTGATGATTGAGGCCTTCACGAACAACAACCCCATGTGTCCGGATGAGCTAAAGAGTCCTGGCAAGCTCGATGCCATCCTATTGACGCACGGGCACGCCGACCACACCGCGGACTGCATCGAGCTCGCCGAAGCCGGAGGCGACCCGGAGGTGGTGGCGATCAACGAGGTCGCGGAATGGTTCGAATCACGGGGGGTGAAGAACACCGTGGCCTTCAACAAGGGCGGGACCTACGAGGTCGCCGGCGTCAAGGTCCACATGACCGACGCGAGGCACTCGTCGTCTATGCCCGACGGTTCCTACGGGGGTGAGCCCGCCGGGTTCGTGCTCGAGTTCGAGGACGGCTTTCGGCTCTACCACGCGGGCGACACCTGCGTGTTCGGGGACATGGCGCTGATCGGCAAACTGCTGAAGCCGGATCTGGCTCTGCTGCCAATCGGCGATCACTACACGATGGGGCCGGCGTCCGCCGCCGAGTCAATTCGCCTGCTCGGTGTCAAGACCGTCATCGGGATGCATTACGGGACCTTCCCCGTGCTGACCGGGACGCCCGATCAGTTGCGCAAGGAAGCGAGTGACGTCGAGGGTCTCGAGGTCATCGAACTCAAGCCCGGCGAATCGATCGGCTAGAGGCGAACCTCAGAGGTTGAGAACCGCTCTCACCGTCAAGTAGGTCCCCAGCGCCGCTATTACCGTCGCCGAGCCGATCGGTAACAGGGAGCTCGCCCGCTCGCCGAAGCGATGGGCGAGGTAGGTTCGCGCCCGCAGTACGGCGATCCCGAGCAGCGTCAATGCCGCGGCAAGGCCGATGCTGAAGGCCGCGACGAGCGTCAACCCGAAGGCAACTCGACCGAGAGCGATGGAGCCCAGCAGCACCACAAGCGCGCTCGGTGACGGCAGGAGTCCACCGGAAAGCGCGATCGCGGTCAGTCCGCGCCACGAGGTCACGGAGACACCGCGAGGAAGTTCGCCCGGGGAATGTGTGTGATACCCGAATCCGTTGTCGTGCCCACTCCCATCGATGACCTCGGGACCTCCGGCCCCCACCAGGATCCGGTCGTGCTGATCAACGAGCTGGTGCGGGTGTTCGTGGGCGTGATGGTCGTGGTCGTGCCCCAGCTTGGCCCGGCGGGCCCTGAGGCGGACGCGAAGGAGCCACGTCCCGAGTCCGAGCACCACGACTCCTGAGACGAGCGACAGCCACGGGTACACCGAGTCGGCGGGGAAGAGGTTGGCGGCCCACAGCGTCAGCAAACCCAGCACGACGACCGACAGGGTGTGCATGGCGGAGACCGCTACTCCCACCGCCACCGCATCCCGCACTCGCCCCTCTGCCCCAACGAGATAGGCGGCCATCACCGTCTTCCCGTGACCCGGGCCGAGCGCGTGCACCGCACCAAAGCCCAAAGCGAGCAGCAGAGCCACGAAGAAGAACCCCGGCGTCAGCTCACGTTCGATGAGCGAGGCAAACGAACCTCCGAACAGATCGGATCCGGGTGTGGACTCGCGCGCCTCGGGCACGGACCCGGCCGCCCCCGGTGCTACTTCGGCGCGCGCCTCGGTCTGGTTCAGTGGACTGGATAGCTCATCCTGCGGATAGGTGCGCAGCTCGTCCGAGGAGCTCTCGGACGGGACGGTCGATCCCTCCAGACCTTGTCCTTCGGATGGGTAGACGACGATCTCTTTCCATCCCAGCCGGTTGCGATAGTTGTCGTCGGTATAAACAAGCTCGGCTTGGTCAGATATGAGCTCCCCAACCCAGTCGGCTTCGATGCGAAAGACATCGAGTGTCCCCTCGCCGGGCGACAACTCCGCCGACGATCGTTCGAGTGTCAGCTCGACCGGCTCATCGTCGATCACGAGAGTGACCTTGGACAGGAGTT
>JALZIO010000238.1 GCA_030860245.1 Actinomycetota bacterium
AAGTCGTTGCCGATTCCGTGATACTTGGCGAAATCCATGGGCCCTACGCTACCGCCAACCTGCGACATCTCCGGAGCAAGGAGGGCCGCTCCCTAAAGGCCGGCGGGCCGGGCAGGACGGGGTGACGGGTCTGGGTCCGGTGACGGGTCCGGGTCGGCCAGGAACCAGGCCACGAGATCGTCGTGAAGCCCCTCGGCCCCCGCGTCGAACCAACGCACCCGTTCGTCCGCCCTGAACCAGGACTCCTGCCGCCGGGCGAATCTCTTCGTTGCACGCACTATGGCGGCGCGTATGGCCGGCACCGGGGTGTCCGGATCCGCTTCGAGGATCTGCCGGTAGCCCAGTGCCTGCCGGGCCGTGCGCCCGATCCCCCTCGCCTCCAGCGCTCTGGCCTCCTCTATGAGGCCGGCCCGCAGCATTTCGTCGACGCGCCTCTCGATCCGAGCGTAGAGCTCGGCGCGCCCCCTCGTCAGCCCCGCCGCGCGGAGCGCGAACTGGCCCCCGGGTCGGTCCCATGAGTAACCCTGCGAGAACGGACGCCCGGTGATCTCGACCACCTCCAGAGCCCGCACTACCCTCCTGGCGTTGCCCGGTTCTATTCGCCCCGCCGCCTCGGGGTCGAGTGCGGCCAAACGGGCGTACAGGGCGGCCGGGCCCAGCCTGCCGGCCTCGGCCTCCAGCCTCCGCCTGACCTTCGGGGACCTTGGAGGGAAAGCCAGGTCGTCGACCACAGCGCGGAAATAGAGGCCCGACCCTCCCACCATCAGCGCCAGACGGCCCCGCTCGGAGATCTCGGCAATGGCGATGCGCGCCCGGGCCTGGAACTCCGACACCGTGAGCTCGTGCGCCGGATCAGCCAGGTCCAGGAGATGGTGGGGCACACGCTCGAGGAGCTCGGGCCCCGGCTTTGCCGTCCCGATGTCCATGCCCCTGTAGATTTGCATCGAGTCGCAGGAGACGATCTCGGCGCCGAGCGCCTCGGCGAGGTCGACGGCGGTCTCGGTCTTGCCCACCGCGGTCGCACCTACCAGGGCGGCGACGCTCTTCGAGGGGTTCGCCGAGGTCAACTGCGGCCCCGGGTCAGCCGCCCCGGGCGCAGCCTTTATCTCCGCCCACCAGAGGAAGGCTCACGCGCCGTGACCGTGCCTCCCTCCGGGCGGGGCGGCCCTCCAAAAAGTGCGGATGGGCCCGCTCGATAACCACCTCGTGCAGCGAGCCGTCCAGGACGCCCACATCTCCTCCCTGGAAATGGACGAGCTTGTTCGTCCTCGTGCGACCGGTCAGCCTCGAGGGGTCCTTTTTCGAGGTGCCCTCGACAAGCACCTCCTCGGTGCGGCCCACGGTGGCGCGATTCTGCTCCAGCGAGATCGCCTCCTGCAGCTCGATGAGCCGGTCGTAGCGTCGCTGGACGACGGCTTTGGGAAGGTGGCACGGGAGGTCGGCGGCAACCGTCCCCGGGCGGGGCGAGTACTGGAACGTGTAGGCAGCGTCGTAGCGAACCTCTTCGACGACCTCGAGCGTAGCGTCGAAGTCATCCTCTGTCTCGCCGGGGAAGCCGACGATGATGTCGGTGGTGATCGCGACGCCGGGGATCGCCTCGCGCACCATACGGGCTTTGTCGAGGTAGCGCGCCCGGCTGTAAGCGCGTTTCATGACCTTGAGGACGCGATCCGAGCCCGCCTGGAGCGGCAGGTGGATGTGCTCGCACACCGAGTCGCACTCCGCCATCGCGGCGACGGTATCGGCCCTGAAGTCCTTCGGATGGTGACTTGTGAAGCGGATTCGCTCCAACCCATCCACGTTGTCAAGAGCCCGCAGCAGTTCGGCGAACAACGGCGTGCCGCCGAGGTCCCGTCCGTAGGAGTTGACGTTTTGCCCCAGGAGCGTGACCTCGACGACACCGTCGGCCACGAGGGACTCGACCTCTTCGACGATCTCGTGACCGCGGCGCGACACCTCTTTGCCGCGCACCGCCGGAACAATGCAGAAGGTGCATGCGTTGTTGCAGCCGATCGAGATGGACACCCATGCATGCCATGGGGAGGAGCGGCGCGCCGGAAGGGCGGACGGGAACACCTCTGTCTGCTCGAGGATCTCGAAGGCCGGAGCACGCTGCGATTCCTCGAGCAGCCGGGGCAGGCTTGCGAGGTTGTGGGTCCCGAGAACGACGTCGACCCAGGGGGCGCGCCTTTGGATCGCATGGCGATCCTTCTGCGCGAGGCAGCCGCCGACGACTATCCGTATCCCCGGCCGGGCGTCCTTGATCCGCTTTGCATGCCCCAGGTTTCCGTACAGCCTCGAGTCGGCGTTCTCACGGATGCAGCACGTGTTGAACACCAGCACCGACGCGGCCGCGGGATCCTCAGCCTCGGTATAGCCGCCATCCTCGAGC
>JALZIO010000286.1 GCA_030860245.1 Actinomycetota bacterium
GCAAGTAGCGGGGGTAGGTTCTCTCCCACTTCATTGACTTCTTGGCTTCGCCATTCTCGGTCACGTCGAGGTCGAGCTCGAGGTAGACGTTGTCTTTGTCCGACCACAGGTTCATGCGCGTCTCGGCGCGCGCAACCGTTCCATCCCACCTCAGCTCGAAGGCGCCGCCCCCCGTGACGAATGATTCGCCCGGGTCGACTGTAGACACGCCCGCGGTCCCCCAGTAGTGCTCGAGAATCGCAGACCCGTCATCGAGCGCCGTAGGGTGGTCGTGATCTATGACGACTCGGCTCTCGCGCCTTAGGACATCGTGCTCGAACCTCCATACCGGGCCGGCTCGGTTCGGCGGCTCAGCGGTTGTCGCAGGGGGCGGCGCGAAGTCGGGTGTTTCGACCACCGGTGAAGGGCCTTCGACCACCGGAAGCCTCACGAGCGAGACGGCCGGATCCACCGAAAGGGTCAGCGGCTCAGGCGGGGGCCATACATTCGGCCAGTCGGCACCGGCCAGGTCGAGCCTCAGGGAATGGCCCGCTTCGAAAACCCATGAGGTCGCATCAAGATCGAACGAGATCGTGTAGCGCTCATTGGGCTGAAGCGCCTCGGGTTTCGTATGTGAATCTCTGTGCGTGAGGTTGAGCCATCCGCGGCTCACCAGAACGGAGGTGCCGTCCTCGAAGACGTCACAGAGCTTGGCGGACAACGACGCAATAGGGGCAGAGGATGTAAAGGTGATCTCGGCGACCGGATATCCCAGGATCTCCGTGCCCTGCTCGAACGCAGGCCAGGTGTAGACCAGGGAGAGCGCCTCGTCGGCGCGCTGGTCCAAGGGCTGGCCCGCAGGCAGGGCGCCCGCGCCCGAACCTGCACCGTACGCGCCGACGTCGCCGCGTACCACAAGGGTGTGGCCTCCACGCCCCACGGCTTCGTCCAGACGCAGGGAGGCAACCCGGCCGCGCTCGAGTGGCCAGTCCGGCTCGTAACGCCACTCACCCCGCATCTCGGCGAGGTCGGGTGCGGGCCGCGTCGAACGCCGGATGAACACGGCGATAGGAGGCTCTTCGCTTGCCGGCGCATCCCGAAGCCATTGGTCAAACCACTTGATGAGCTCGGGCACGAGGTCGATTCTCGGCCCGGGGAGGGACGACTCGGGCGCCATGTGGCTCCACGGACCGAACAACAGGCGTTTGGGAACCTGAAGTTGCTCGAAAACGCGGAAGGTTGCATTGCGATAGCCGTCGGCCCAGCCGGCGACGATCATGGTCGGGCATCTGATCGCGCCGTAGTTGGGACGCAGCGATCCGTGCTGCCAGTAGGGGTCGCGCACCTGCTCCTCGAGCCAGCGGAGCAGCCAGGGTTGCAGCGTGGCGAGCCGCTCGTTCCATAACCTCCGCCAATCGGGCCCGACGATGCCGGGCACGGGGGGCAGGGCGTTCATCGCCACCATGTACAGCGGGTAGTCGGTCAGGTCGAGTGATCGCCGGGTTCCGCCGTAGAGGTGGACGTCGTCGGTGTAGCGATCATCGGTTGCGTAGATGGGCACGATCGCCTTGAGCGCGGGGGGCTGCTCCATTGCAACCTGGAAGGAGTTGAAGCCCCCATAGGATGCGCCATACATCCCGACATTGCCGTTGGACCAGGACTGTTCGGCGAGCCAGGCGATGACCTCGCACAGATCTTTCTGCTCCTGGGACGGATACTCGTCGGCTGCGACACCTTCCGATGAACCCGTGCCGCGCAGATCAACGCGACACACGATGAAGTCGCCCTCATCGCGAAGTCTCCGGTACTCCGGCTGGTGATAAGCGGTGACATCGTCCTTGCGGTAGGGGAGACCCTCGAGGATCACAGGCCACGGGCCGGCCGACTCCGGCGTATAGAGCGTCGCACAGAGCCGGACGCCGTCGGACATGGTGATCCACTCATCGACCTTCTCCGCCACCGGCATCCCCTCATCGAGCCCGTCTATCGTCAAAGGATTGATTGTTGGCACAGACTCCGGCAACGTTAGACCGGACCTTTGGCGAATAACTGCGCCATACATTTGCTCGTTTGATCACCCAAAGGTCGAGGCCGATGATCCTGCACTAAGGGAGGACCGTAGGTTCGATCACCGAGAGCTGCTTGAAGAATCGTTTGTAAAAGCCTCGGTCGCGCGATAGCAGCCGATCGGACTGGGATGCAGCGTGGGCTCCGATGAGGAAATCGGCGATTACTCGTTCGCGCGGGCCACCTCTACGGCGATATGACCACCATGCCATGCCTGCGTCGGCAGCCGTGGTCCGACTCAGAGGGCTGAACTCAACGCCAAGCCGGTCCAGGGTCTCCTCAGCGCTCTCGGAGGAGGGGAACCACGCAATGGTTTCGGCCCACACCACCTCGCAAGCCACGACGAGCCCCTCTGAGAAACAGGACCGCAGAGTCTCAGCCGACCCCATGCCGAACCTGGGGTCTGGCCCGAAGACGTCCAGCAGGACGTTGGTGTCGACGGCAGTTATCAATCCGCGTCGACACCGCCGCGCATCTCTTCAAGCAGCTCATCTGTCGGTCGGTTGAGCTTCAGCACCCCGTAGACGGCATCTACGGGGTCACGTGCCGACACTTTCGTTGCGACAAGGCGACCTTTTTGCTCTTGGAAATCGAGGACCGCGCCCGGCCGAAGGCCCAGACGGTCCCTGAGGTGCTTCGGTATGGTCACCTGCCCCTTCTCGGAAACCTTAGTTTTCATACTGTTATTGTAGCTATTCCTACCGGTGTAGTCAACTCACCTACATTCCACGGCTCCGAGCCCCTGTTCATGCTCTGTGGTTGGGCGCAACCAAATGCTTTCTTGTGCGACCAACCACATCATCTCGGCGCGCCGGACCACACTTGGGGCGTTGGTCCTGAGTATTATCGGCGTCTTTACCGCCAGGGAGGTTACGGAATGGGCAAGGGGTTGTTGGACAGGTTGTCCGAGGGGGTCGTGCTCGGCGACGGCGGCTATCTTCTCGAGCTGGAGAAACGCGGATATGTCCAGGCGGGCCCTTTCACCCCCGAGGTCAGCCTCACTCAGCCCGAGGCGCTCGCGGAGCTCCACAGGGAGTTCATGCGCGCCGGAGCGGAGGTCCTACAGGCGCTCACCTTTTACGCAAGCGAAGACAAGCTCGCCACGGTCGGGCTGTCCGGCAAGGTCGACGACATCAATCGCGCCGCCGTCGGGTTGGCCCGCAAAGTCGCCGACGAAGGCGACGCTCTCGTCGCCGGGAACCTAAGTCTCACGTGGGTCTACGAACCCGAGGATCACAAGTCACACGAGCGCGTCCGCGGATTGTTCGACCGGCAGCTCGAGCTACATGCCGAGGGCGGGATCGACTTCGTCGTCGGAGAGACCTTCAGTTGGCTGGGCGAGGCTTTGATCGCGACCGAGGCTGCGAAGAAGACGGGTCTGCCGGTCATGACCACGATGTCGTTCGAGGGGGAGCCCTTCGCCAAGGAGGGTGACTCGCCGGCCGACTGCGCTCGCAAGCTGGTCGACGCCGGCGCCGACATCGTAGGGGTCAACTGCCTGCGCAACCCCGAGTACACACTCCCCCTGGTCGAGGAGATGCGCTCTGCGGTCGACGGTTACATCGCGGCCCAGCCGGTCGCTTACCGGACCCCGCCCGATCTCCCCGACTTCACCTCGACCCCGGAGTTTCCTCTCGATCTCGATCCCCTGCAGCTGCCGCGCCGGGTGATGGCCGGCTACGCCGTGACCGCCCGGGACATGGGCGTCAACTACATCGGTTCGTGCTGCGGTTCGGTTGCATCCCATGTCAAGGCGATGGCACAGGCGCTCGGCAAGCAGACCGAGGCCGAGAGAGAGTGGCGCTCGGCGGGCAAGCCCATGTCGGCCTACGAGTACTACGGGCACGACGGCTAATCCGGGCGGCTCGGGTGCAGCTCGTTGGTCGCTGTCGCAAACCTGTGCGCGTGAAGCCCGCCGGGCGGTGCTCACGCGCACAGGGTCATATCGAATGTCGACTGCTTCCCATCACCGAGCGCATCCCAGCGTCCGTCACACGCGTTTGCGCTCCGGATCGAAGAACGGCAGCGGTACGACAGTCGCATCCACGGTTCCCCGGCGCGCCTCGACAGTCCACTCGACTCCGAGTTGTGTTCCCAGGTCCGAACAGGCAACGGGAACCGATCCCAGGGCGATGCTCTTTTTCAGAGTAGGACTCCAGGTGCCGCTGGTAGCACGCCCGATCTGGCGGCCGTTGAGGTAGACCGGCACAGGGGTTCTCCACGCGATCGCCGATACCTGAGGCGGCAGTCCCTGCTTGCGGTGGAGCGTCTCGATCGCGTCCCAGTCGAGCTCGAGGCCCACGAGCCGGCGCGCCGAGCCCCCGGCCGCCTGCTCGGCCTCCAGGGCGCGTCGGCCCACGAAGTTGGCCTCCTTCTTGAAGTTCACGAGACGCCCCAGCCCGATCTCGAAGGGCGAATACGACTGCTCCGGGATAAGGGCGTGACGTGAGCTGAAGAAGTCGACCTCGATCAGGATCAATCCGGCCTCGAGGCGGGCCACGTCCAGCGCGAGCATTCCCGCGGGCCGCAAGCCGTACGACGCTCCGGCCCCCATGAGTGCATCCCACAGTTCCACGGCGCTCCCGCCGGGAACCCACAGTTCGTAGCCGAGGTCGCCGGTGTAACCGGTCCTCGAAACGTCAATCTCGATGGCCCCGACCCGCGCCTTGCGCCTCCCGAAATAGCGGAGATCGGCGAATGACTCGCCGGAGGCTGCCTCGAGCACCCCCCGGGACAATGGGCCCTGGAGGGCCAGAGCGGCCACCGACTCGCTTATGTCTTCGATGTCTACCTGCAGCCCCGCTGCGTTCAGGCCGAACCAGCGCAGTGACGGGTCCGCGGACGTCCATCGGAAGTTCGTGTCATCGAGCCGGGCGATCGTCCCGTCGTCGATGACCCTGCCGTCCTCGTCACACCAGCAGGTGTAGACGACACCGCCCACCGGGATCTTGGTGGCGTCGCGCGTTATCACTCGGTCGACAAGGCGCTCGGCGTCCGGGCCGGAGACCCTGTACTTGTAGAGAGGCGAAACGTCGATGAGTGCCGCGGCCGTGCGGATCGCGGTGTATTCAATGTCGTGGTGATCGGAGTAAAGACTTGCGGCGAAGTAGCCTGCCCAATCGCGCCAGTCGAGTCGCTGGTTCATGGGTGCGGTACGTGGATAGAAGGCGGTTCCGACGCTCACAGAGCTGACCCTCCTGTCGAGGTGGTTTGATGTCTCATCGCTTGACAAGCTTTGCACGAGAGTGTCCCGGCGCGACGAAGCACTAGAGTACTTCGGGCTTTCAGCATGGACGCCGACCTGATGTGCGAAGCACTCGCCTTGGAGTTCCCGGAACGAAAGGATGGGATGAGCAGCCGGTACGACGCCGTCATCATCGGAGGAGGCCACAACGGCCTTACCAGCGCCGCCTACCTTGCGCGCGCAGGGTGGAGGGTGCTGGTTCTCGAACGACGCCACGTGCTCGGCGGGGCCGCCGTGACCGAGGAGGTCTTTCCAGGGTTTCGCTTCACGGTTGCCTCCTACGTCGTTAGCCTCCTGCGCCCAGAGATCATCAGAGAGCTCGAGCTGCCCAAGCACGGTCTGAGCATCCTCCCGCTCGATGGGACGTTCACGCCGCTGGACGACGACTATCTGTGGCGCGTGGACGACCATGCCACGACCCAGCGGGAGCTCCGGCGCTGGTCGCGCTCGGATGCCGAGGCCTACGACGAATACGGCCTCTTGATGGTCGAGATGGCTCGCTTCATCAAGCCGATCCTTTCGGTAGTCCCCCCAGACCCGTCCCACCTCAGACCGGGTGAATGGCTGCCGCTGGCGGCGCTGGCGCGGGCGTTCTCCAAGCTGCCTGAGGCCCAGCAGGCTGTCTTCATCCAGCTCATGACGATGAGCGCAGCCGACTTCCTGGACCAGTGGTTCGAGACCGATCCGCTCAAGGCGACCATGTCGGCCTCGGGGGTCATCGGCACCTTTCAGGGAATCCGTTCGCCGGGCACTGCCTATGTGCTGCAC
>JALZIO010000328.1 GCA_030860245.1 Actinomycetota bacterium
CGGGACCACACTGTGGGACCTAGTGGGGATCCAGCAGGACCTCGAGAAGCTGTTGGGCATAGCGGTCGACGTCTTCACCGAGGCGGGCCTCCATCCCCGTCTGAAGGATGTAATCCTTGCAGAAGCAAGGCCTTTGGTTGCGGCCTAGGGATCCGCTCCTTTTCCTCGCAGACATCGACACCGCGGTCGGGAGAATCCTCGAATACACCGCTGGAGGGGAGGCGGAATTCAAGTCCTCGACCCTCATCCAGGACGCAGTGGTGCGTCAACTCGAGATTTTCGGCGAGGCGGTTCGCAACCTAGACGACCACCTGTTGTCGCAAGAAGCCTCGATCCCCTGGAGCAAGGTCGTCGGGATGCGTCACATCCTTGCGCACGGCTACTACCAGGTCGACTCCGGCGTCGTCTGGGGTACGGTGTCGTCCGATCTGGTGGAGTTACGAGCTGCGGTCCAAAGGCTCAGCCGAACACTCGAGTAGCGGCCCGATTGAACGCGCCGAGCTCCACTCGATCACCTAAACTTTGGCGTCCCGACGCACCGAGGACGGGGCCGTAGCCCGCCCGCAGGTGACGTCCCGCCGGCGAAGCCGGGCAGCTTGAACCCAGTAAAGAAAGTTCCGTCAACCGGTTACCAGGACTTTCGCGCGATGCTGTGACCTTCGGTCCTGAAAGACGCGCTGGTAGTTTGACGCTCGGGTCTTCTGCGACGAGGAATCGTTGTTGGGGAGAGCTCGTCGATGCGGCGCCGGACTCCCTTTGGCACATGAGGCAGCGCATTGGGAAAGGGCCACCATAGCTCCGTTCCGGTATATGCTGAGATTAGATTCACGACACGAGCAGCGCATTGGAGCAGCTAGAGATGAAGGCGCGGGGGCTCAAGCTTGGCCTGATCATCATGGTGCTGGTTCTACTGCCCGGAATTGCTTTTGCTAAGGGTCCCGGCCTAGATCACGTGACCCTGGACGGTCCGGGTATCGGTGCTCCCCGCCACGTCGAGAAGCACTATCCGTACCTGTTGGATGACGCCATCTTCATGCACGTCTTCGGTTCGTCATCCCGCAGAGACATCTCTCGAGACGAGCCAAAAGCAGACGACCTGGGACCAAAGTTCCTGCTCCGCTACCATATGGTCTTCGGTCCGCCAATTGAGGTTGATTTCTATCCTTACACCGACCGAGGACCTGTCGCCTATGCAGCCCCTGGACAGTCCGTCCCCGTACCCGTTGGCTATTCCGGAGAGGATGTGAAGTTTCCTGTAAATCCAGGGTGGTACAACTACAGGCCGGGGATGGTCGATCTGCTCCAGGATGAAGGGCTACCAACCGCTAACGAGATCAACGAAAGCGCTCCGACGACGGGGTTCTTCGTCGCCGCCATTGTCGCTCTTGTGTCGGCCCTTGCGTTCGTTAGGCTACGTGGCCGGCGGCGGCAGAGAAACGTCCGCGTTCTGTCGCAAGTCGGCGTCTGAAGAAACCGGCGTCCAGTCCATGTCATAACTTCATTGACTGGTGAAGTGAGAAACGTATGGTTGAGAACGGGTACAGAATCGTTCGCCTACTAGTCTTGTTGGCGGCGTTGAGCATGGTGGCATTGCCCGCGTGTGCTGGCCCTGACGTCGAGAGCCTGGACTTCCGCGACCAGTCTCGTTTCCGACTTGCCTTGGTTGGCCGAGGGAACATTCCAAAGGTATATATCGACGAGGGCGAGCGTGGGGCTGGCGCTGGTGATTCCCATCTCTACCGAGGCCGTGTCGAGGATGAAGGTGGCGAGGTTGTTGGACGGGTTCTAGCTCGAGCGGATGTCTTTAGCCGCCGAGGCTGGGCCCAGTACAGGGCTACATTCCGACTCTGGGGGAAGGGAACGATCCTAGCGCAGGGCGAGTTTGAGAATGAGTCTCCAGACCAGGACCACGGAACTCTTGTCGTTGAAGGAGGTACTGGACATTTCCGTACCGCGTCAGGAACGGTTCAAGTCTGGGGCTCAAATAGAGGGATTACAACCTTCCGATTCCACCTCCGCTAGGTCTTTACTCGACTCCCTGCCGAGCGGCGACTACCGTGATCTCCAGAGGAGTGAATCGAACGGCCCACGCGACAGGTGGTCCCCCCCTGATCGTTCGGAAGAATGTGCGCCTTATAGGCTCTTGCCTATCCGCTTTCAAACGGTGAAGTTATGAGAGGACCGAATCTCTGCCTAGCGAACCGCATCCAGTTAACCAGACAGAGAGCCTCATCCGCATGAGTTTTGGGTCCTGAAACCATGTCCCGGATGTTTGCGATTGGGCGCAGCCTGATCCTTCTTGGTGGACTGGGCGGCACAGCGAGCCTCTTTCTGCCGTGGATTAACTTTGGCGGACGCCGATTAATGCCCGTTCGGTATCCCTTCACCGATGCTCCGACTCTGGTCCCCTTTCCGGCCCTATTTCTGGGCCCGGGACCTAAGGTGATTCTCATTGCCTCCCTCATTGTGACCATCATTGGGATCCTCCTCATTATTCGGCCACAAAGGCACCGGAGCCGGACCATGATCAAGTGGGCCATCGCGCTCGGTTTCGTTTCCGCCTTGATCAGCGCCTACTATGCCATCAGCCTTGCAGTCCTTCCTCACCGAATCATTTTTCCAGGAAGAGTAATTGGCGTTGAAGGGGCCGAGAGCGGCTTTGCTCTCATAGGAGCTGGGCTAGTGGTCGCGTTCGTGGGCGGAGTTATTGATGTCATGGGCGGAGCGATGGTCATCAAAGGGGAACGGCTCAAAACGCGCGTAGGTTCCGACTTTCTTTACGCGTAAAACGCTGATAGTCAGTGTCAGTATGGCGCCTTTCACCGTGTTCGCCCCAGCCGGACGCCAACCGGAGGCGAGGCGAATGCAACCTCGTTGTGTTCCTGTGACACAAGCACCGCGTCACCAATGCGAAAGGATGAGAAACAACCGGTAGATGGCACTGGTCCGAAGACTCAACCTCCATCTCGGCCCTTCAATCGTCACACTGTCGTGCCACACTTCAGGCCCTGATGTAAGGGGCGACAGCGAAGACGCAGGCTCGAGGTGATGAAGGAGCGGCATCACCGTGAGCCGCAAAAGAGGGGCGAGTAAGTGTTGTAGGTCCGAGAGACACGAACGGACTGAGAGTCAAACCTGGCAACCGTTTTTGAGATTGGGAGATGGCAAGAGGGCTTGGAGTGGCACACATCGAGGATCGTCGTGAGCAAGGGCGTGGGTGGCGAGTCCGTTACCGGGCTCCCGATGGTCGCGAGCGCAGAAGGTGAACTGTTGCGGGAGCTCGTCCTCGATCCGAGCAGGGACTACCAGCCTCGAGGATCCGGCTAATGGGTCTAGGTGTCCACTATGCTCCGCGACACCCGTCCACGATGCCCCGCGACATCACACAGCAGGGCGGGAGGGACTCGAACCCCCGACCACCGGTTTTGGAGACCGGCGCTCTACCAACTGAGCTACCGCCCTAAGCGGGTTCGTGTGCTCGTGACACTCGTCTGAGGCTCAAGCCCGTTGACTCTCGATGCTCGATCAGTGCCTTCGGACACCCTTTATCCTACGCCGATCCTCCGGGGCCCCCCACGCACCGGCGGATCGTCGTCGACGCACAGCCCGGCGTGCCGGACCACGTTATGGGACGAAAGGCAGACCTGAACCGGCGCGTCACCGCCTTTTCAGGCGGCGATCGCCCGTCCCCTGCGCAGGTACCAAAACGCTCCCGCCGCGCCCGTGGCCCCCAGGGCGGCCAGCCCCGATACGAGGTAGCCGGGACGATTGCGGGCGACGTGCGTCTTGAGCCTCTCCAGAGATCGGCCCTCGAAGGGCAGCTCGGCGAGCGAAACCGCCAGTCCCGGAGGAACCTCCAGGGGGCTGGCGGCGAGCACCTGCAAGCCGGAGAGGAGCTCTCGGTACCGGGCCAGCTCTTCGCTACAGCCGGGGCATCCGGGTAGGTGCCGGCGCACGGCGAGTGAGGCCTTGTCCTCCACGTAGGCCGGAAGCATCGCCTTTATCTCACTGCAGCTCATCGACATTGCTGCTCCTTGGACCCGAATCTTCGGGATAGACCATCGACTTCAACTTCTTGCGGGCCCGGTGAACCCGCACCTTAGCGGCGGTTTCGGAGATGCCCAGCGCCTGGGCTATCTCAGCTATCGATCTGCCGTAGACGTCACGCAGCACGACGGCCACCCTGTAGTGCTCGGGCAATGAGGCCAAGGCGGTCTCAACCGCCCCGAGCTCGACCCGGGCGCCCGCCGCGGCCTCGGTCGAGTCGCTTGCCGGAAGCGACAACAGAACCTCCGGCTCGGCTCCGACCTCCATCGCCCTCCTGCGCGTGACGCCTCGGTTTCTGGTCAGCGCTGCATTCATCGCAACCCGATACAACCAAGTGGTGAAGGCAGCATCACCCCGGAACCCTTTGATCCCCCGCCACACCTTCAGGAAGGTGTCCTGAGTCGCGTCGGCCGCTTCCTGCTCGTCCCTCAAAACCCTCAAACACAGCGTGTAGACCTCCCGGTAGGTGGCCCCCACCAGCGTGTCCCAGGCGGCTCGGTCACCCTCCTTGCAGCGCTCCACCGTATCGGCCGAAACGAGCTCGATCGAGGAG
>JALZIO010000052.1 GCA_030860245.1 Actinomycetota bacterium
CACTCCCGGTAGGTTTCGAGCATCACCGGGAAAGAGGCGTACTTCGACGCCACCTGAAGCAGGTGGGCGCTTCTTTGCCGCTGTTGCCACAACGGCGTACGAGAGCCCGGACGCCGCCTGGGCAGCAAGAGCGAGCGTGCGGCGCACTCTCTGAAGCGGCTGGCAAACAACGGGCCGCGTCCGACTTCCTCCACGACGAGATCGTGAATCTCCTCGGGCTCGAAGAGGGCAAACGAAGACGGGGGGCTCTCCTCGGCTTCGGGCAGGCGCACCACGATGCCGTCGTCGGTATAGATGCACTGAACCGCGAGCCCGGTTGTGCTTGCAAGGCGGGCTTCGATTGCCTGTGCCCAGGGCGCGTGCACCCTCGCCCCGAAAGGAGAGTGGATGCACACCCTCCAGTCGCCGAGCTCATCCCGGAAGCGCTCGAGCACCACAGTGCGGTCGTCGGGCAGGACACCGGTTGCACTTTGTTGCTCGGCGAGGTATCCGATCAGGTTGGTGCAGGCGAGCTCGTCGAGACCGGCGCGCCGCAGCCGGTGGCGTTGGTCGTCCGGCTCCATCTTCGCCAGCTCCCCGACGAAGGCGCCGAGGGCGCGCCCCAGCTCGAGCGGACGACCCGGCGCATCGCCGTGCCAGAACGGCATCTTGCCGGGCTGACCCGGGGCGGGCGTCACCACGACGCGATCCGGGGTGATGTCCTCGATCAGCCAGCTCGACGACCCGAGCATGAAAACCTCGCCGACGCGACTTTCGTAGACCATCTCCTCGTCCAGCTCTCCAACCCGCGCCTGCTTGGCCCCCGCGAGGAAAACCCCGAACAACCCCCGGTCCGGGATGGTGCCGCCGGAGGTCACCGCCAGGCGCCCGGCCCCGGGGCGGGAGCTGAGCACACCGCTGCTTCGGTCCCAGTTGAGCCGGGGTCTGAGCTCGGCGAACTCGTCGGAGGGATAGCGCCCCGCAAGCATGTCGAGAACCGACTCGAAGGCGTTCGCAGGCAGGTCGGTAAAGGGGGCTGCCCGCCGGATCAACTCCTCGAGCTTGGCGACATCCCAGTCCTCCACCGCGACCATGGCAACGATCTGCTGTGCAAGGACGTCGAGCGGGTTACGAGGATACCGCAACTCCTCGATGGCCCCCCGCTTGATGCGCTCGACCACCACCGCGCACTCGAGGAGGTCACCGCGGTACTTGGGGAAGAAGACGCCCCTGCTGACCGCGCCCACCTGGTGCCCGGCGCGCCCCACTCTCTGGAGCCCCGAAGCAACCGAGTCCGGCGCCTCGACCTGGATCACGAGATCGACTGCGCTCATGTCGATTCCCAGCTCGAGCGAGCTGGTGGCCACCACCGCCGGGAGCCGGCCGGCCTTGAGATCGTCTTCGATCAACAGCCGCTGCTCGCGGCTGACCGAGCCGTGATGGGCGCGCGCGACCTGTTTCTCGGCCAGCTCGTTGAGCCTGGCGCAGAGACGTTCGGCCAGCCGCCGCGAGTTGGCGAACACGATCGTCGACCGGTGCTCGAGGATCAACTCGAGCAGCCTGCCTTCTAGATGCGGCCAGACGCTTGAGCGCTCGACCGCACCGGAAGCCGATCCTCCGGTGAGCTCGTCGAGGTCGGGACCACCCGGCGCCGTCATGTCCTCGACCGGCACCACGACCGAAAGGTCGTAGACCTTGTCCGCCGTGGGAGCCTGCACGACCACCGGTGTTCCGACCCCGCCCATGAAGCGCGCCACCTCCTCCACCGGGCGCACGGTGGCGGACAGAGCTACGCGCTGGGCCGGACGTGGGAGTAGGGCGTCGAGTCGCTCGAGGCTGAGGGCCAGGTGGCTGCCGCGTTTGGTCCCGGCCACGGAATGGATCTCGTCCAGGATGACCGTGTCCACGGCCCGCAGGGACTCACGCGCCCGGGACGTGAGCAGGAGGAACAGCGATTCCGGTGTGGTTATGAGGATGTCGGGTGGCGCCGACAGGAATCTCCGGCGCTCGTTCGCCGGAGTATCACCTGTTCGGACACCGACCGTTATGTCCGGAGCGGTGAGACCGATGCGGGCCGCCGCCTGGGTGATGCCCGACAGCGGGGAGCGCAGATTGCGCTCGATGTCGACGGCCAGCGCCTTGAGGGGGGAGACGTAGAGAACCCGGAGGCGATCGTGCGGCCGGGTCGCAGCGGTAGGGGTGTGCGCCGCAAGGCGATCCAGCGACCACAGGAAGGCGGCCAGCGTCTTGCCCGACCCGGTGGGGGCGACAACCAGAGCGTCCTTCCCGGAAGAGATCGCGTCCCACGCCCCCGCCTGGGCGGGGGTGGGAGCGGCGAAGGCGGAATCGAACCACGCTCGGGTCGCAGGAGAAAAACGCTCCAGGGAGCTCGGGGTAGCGGCCACATGTCTATCTTCCCGCCCGCGAGCGAGGGCCGTGGTCGCACCGAGTTTCATTGCACTGGCAAGCCCGGAATCCGGACTCCACAATGCATTGGACACATTGAGACTCGCGCCGGGGTGCCCGTCAGCGGGTCGGGGTGGCTCCGTAGACGTGCTCTTGGCCTGCGGGACAGAACCTGAGGAAGTCACACGAGCGGCAGATGACCCCCGGCCTGGGCTCGAACCTGCCGGCCTGCACCTGCCCGAACATCGCGGTCAGATCGGCAAGGGTGGTGGTGAGCTCGGTTGCGGGGATCGGATCGGCGCGCCCGCTTGCCAGATAGAAGTAGGTGAGCTTGAGCCTGCCGGGATCGACCTTCCAGATCTCCTGCGCAGCAAGCGAGTAGATCGCAAGCTGCAGCCGTGCAACGGTGTCGGCTTCATCCGGCTCGCGACCCGTCTTGTAGTCCACCAGCTCCCAGGTCCCGTCCTGGTGTACGTACACGGCATCGATCCGCCCGCGCACAAGGAGTCCATAGGGCAGGGCGATGACGAAATCCTGCTCGGTGAAACGGGGGATCATGCCCGAGAACCGGCTCGCCTGCCAAGTGCTCTGGAGCTTTTCCTCGAGAGGAACCGCATGCGCCGGCCGTTCATGGGCGGGCGCCGGTTCGCCATTCTCCTGCGGCTCCAGCTCCACGGACTCCTCGGGTGCGAGATCCACGGGCTCCTCCGGATCGTCGAGCCGCCCCTGGCCCACGGAACGAATCTCGATCCACCGGTGAATGTCGTGGCCCAGGCGCGCCGCCGCGCTGGGCCGTCGCGGCAATGGCCTCACCACCGTCCAGTAGAACTGTTTGGGACAACGCGACAGCTGCACCAGCGACGACACCGACATGCTCTGGAGGCGCTCGTCGGGAGCCGGGGGCGGGCGCGGCACGTAGAGAAGCTGGAGCTGTTCGGCCCCCATCAGGTGGCGGGAGACGGCTCTTCGCCGATGAACGCGTAGGTCAAAGTGATCCGCTGTTCGGAGGCGATAACCAAACCGTTTGCGCGTAGGGCTTCGGCGTAAAGCTCCAGCT